>JAPWUW010000076.1 GCA_028275325.1 Anaerolineae bacterium
GTCGTCGACGTTGGCCTCCACGACGACCACTGAATCCCCCGCAGGCACCTGCTCTGCCTGCGCGATGACAGCCCGCAGCACGTTTGGCCGGTCGGGCAGGTTCATCTGGCCCGCACCATAGCCAACGCGCTCTGGCCGCAGGAGTGGTGGGAGGGCAGGCACCGCAAGTGCCGTGAGCAGAGCAGCACCCGTTGGTGTGACAAGCTCCGCCTCGAGCGGCGTGGGCCTCACCGGCCACCCGACAAGGAGCGCCGCTGTGGCCGGCGCCGGCACCGGCAGCAACCCGTGCGCGGTGGCAATGCTGCCACCGGGCCAGGGCACCGGGGAGCCGTAGCAGCGGTCGATCCCCAACAGTTCCAGGGCCACACAGCTGCCAACGATATCGATGATGCTGTCGACCGCGCCGACCTCGTGGAAGTGCACGTCTTCCACGCGGATGCCGTGCACTTTGGCTTCCGCCTCTGCCAGGCGCCCGAAGGTGGCGAGCGCTCGCTCTTTGGCGCGCTCGCCCAGGCAGCTGCCGGCGATGAGCGCGACGATCTCCTCGTAGTGGCGCTCCTCCTGCTTCTCTTCCACGAGGACCTTCACGCTGGTGGCGGCAAACCCCTTTTTGTTTGCCCGCTCCACCTCCAACCGCCAGCCCGGCAACCCGAGCTTCTCGAGCTCCTCCTGCAGGGACGAGGGATCCACCCCACAATCCAGGAGTGCCCCCAGCACCATATCCCCGGAAATGCCGCTGAAGCAATCGAAGTAACAGATGCGCATCAGGCCCTCGTTGGCTGCGCGCGCGTGCTGAGCAGGCGCGTGATAGCACTGGCAAAACACGCTGCACCGAACCCGTTATCGATGTTCACAACGGCCACACCGGCGGCACAGGAGTTGAGCATGGTCAGAAGTGGCGCCAGGCCGCCAAAGTTTGCCCCATAGCCGACACTTGTCGGCACGGCAATCACCGGCGCGCTCACGAGCCCCCCAACCACACTCGCCAGGGCCCCCTCCATGCCTGCAACGACAATGACCACAGCTGCCTCTTGCAGCGTGGGCAGGTGCGCGAACAGCCTGTGCAACCCGGCAACTCCAACATCGTAGAGGCGCCTAACCTGGTTCCCAAAATACTGGCAGACGACAGCAGCCTCCTCCGCCACAGGTATGTCGGAGGTGCCAGCTGTCACGACCGCGATGAACCAGTCGCCTCTGGCCTCTGGTGGCTCGCCTGTGGCAAGCACCCTCGCTTGCTCGTGGTACACCGCGCTCGGGATTGCCTGCCTCACCACCTGCCAGTGATCAGGAGATGCCCTCGTCGCCAGTGCCACACCGCCCGCAGCAGCAAGCCGCTCCAAGATCTGCGCCGTCTGCTGTGGGGTCTTGCCCTCGGCCAAGACGACTTCCGGAAAGCCGCGCCTCAAGGCCCGGTGATGATCGACCTTGGCGAAGCCCAGGTCCTCAAACGGCAGCCCCTGGAGCCGGCGCAGGGCCTCTTGAGGGGAGAGCTCACCAGTACGTACAGCCTCGAGCAAGCCGAGGAGTTGTTCTTCCTTCATCGCCTGTGCTGCCTTCGGTTATGGCGCTGCTCTAACAACGCGGCAGCCAGGCCACAGCCTCGATCTCAACCAGCGCGCCAAGGGGCAGCGCAGCTGCCGCCACAGTGGTGCGTGCTGGCGGATCGGTCGGGAAGAACTCCGCATAGACCTTGTTCATGGCCGGAAAGTCGGCCATGTTGGCCAAGAACACAGTTGTCTTCACGACGTTTGCCAACGAACCGCCAGCCGCGCTCAGGATCGCGGCGATATTCTGCAGCGCTTGGCGCGTCTGCGCTTCGATACCTTCGAGAAGCCTGCCGCTCTGCGGATCGACCCCTGCCTGACCGGCAGTGAAGATGAACTCCCCTGCCACCACAGCGTGGGAATAAGGGCCGATCGCCTTGGGCGCGCCCGCCGCGCTCACTACTTGCCTGGCCATCACAAGCTAGCCCTCCCTTGTGCTAATCAGTCACGATGTTCACGAGCTTCCCGGGAACGTACACAATGCGCTTTATTTGCTTGCCTGCTATGTGGCGCTGCGCACCAGCAGTGGCCAGTGCCGCTTGTTTCACTTCCTCATCGCTTGCCGAGACGCTTGCCACGACCCTGTCGCGCACGCGGCTGTTGACCTGCACGACAATCGTCACCTGCTCCTCCTTGGCAAGCTCGGGGTCCCATTCAGGCCAGCGCTGGTCGTGAATGCTGTATGGCAGCCCAAGCCGCTCCCACAGCTCCTCAGTTATGTGCGGGCAGGATGGCGCAAGAAGCAGGAGCAGCGTGCGCACGGCTTCCTGCCAGGCCTCCGTTTCCGCGAGGGCAGTGCCCTTTGCCCGCAGCAGGTGGTTATTGAACTCCATGAGCGCGGCGATCATGGTGTTGAAGCGGAACGCTTCCATATCCTCGGTCACTTTCTTGATCGTGCGGTGAGTGAGGCGCCTGAGCCCTCGCTCCGCAGCTTCCAGATCCTCCACGGGCGCAAGCTCGCTCGGCCTGGGGTCAACGACCAGGCTCCAGACCCTGTTCAGGAAGCGGAAAACGCCCTCGATGCCGCGGCTGTTCCAAGGGCCTCCTTCTTCCCAAGGGCCAATGAACATGAGGTAGGCGCGCACGGAATCGGCACCCATCGTGTCGACGTAATCGTCGGGGTTGACCACGTTGCCACGGGATTTGCTCATTTTCTCGTTGTCTTCGCCAAGGATGATCCCCTGGTTGAAAAGCCGCAGCATCGGCTCATCGAAGCTCAGGATGCCGATATCGCGACACGCTTTGGTGAAGAAACGCGTGTACAGAAGGTGCATCGTCGCGTGCTCAATGCCCCCGGTGTACTGGTCCACAGGCATCCAGTAGTTGCCCTCAACTGGGTCAAACGGGCCCTTGTCGTAGTGCGGGCTTGTGTAGCGCATGTGGTACCAGGAAGAGCAGACAAATGTGTCCATCGTATCGGTCTCGCGCTCGGCCGGGCCACCACACTTCGGGCACTTAGTGTAGCGGAAACCCTCGTGGTACTTGAGAGGAGATTCGCCCGTGGGCAGGAACTCGGCATCTTCCGGGAGGAGCACCGGTAGGTCCTCCTCGGGCACAGGCACGGTGCCGCACTGGGGGCAGTAAATGATGGGGATCGGGGCCCCCCAGTAGCGCTGCCGCGAGATCAGCCAGTCGTGAAGGCGGTAGTACACCTTTCGCTTGCCGATGCCGTGCTCCTCCATGTAGTCAGCTATGCGCTGCCAAGCCACGGAAGAGCTAAGGCCATTGAAAGGCCCGCTATTCACCATCGTGCCTTCGTCCACGTAGGCCTGCTCGAGAGGCTTGCCATCCCACCCCGGCGGCGCGATGACCACGCGGATGGGCAGGCCGTAGCGCCTGGCAAAATCGAAATCCCGCTCGTCGTGGGCCGGCACACCCATTATCGCCCCCGTCCCGTACGTCGTCAGGACGTAATCCGCCACGAAGATGGGAACCCTTTCCCCGTTCATGGGGTTGATCGCGTAGCGGCCGATGAACACCCCATGCCGCTCCCGTTCGGTGCTGAGCCGTTCGATCTCGCTGCAGCGAAGCGCCTGATAGCGGTAGTTCTCGACCTCAGCGCGGCGCTCTTCCGTTGTGAGGATGTCGACAAGCTCATGCTCGGGAGCCAACACCGCAAAGGTCATGCCGTAGACGGTATCGGGCCGTGTCGTGAATACGGCGAAGCTGTGGTTGCTATCGGCAACCGGCAACTCGAACTCCACACCCTCGCTGCGGCCAATCCAGTTGCGCTGCATGGTGACCACACGCTCCGGCCACTGTATCTTGCTGAAATCCAGGAGCTCTTCGGCATATTTGGTGATGCGGAAAAGCCACTGCTCGAGCTCCTTCCTGATGACCGGCGTGCCGCACCGCTCGCAATGCCTGTCCTCTCCCCAGACCTGCTCGCGCGCCAGAGTGGTGTTGCAGGTTGGGCAAAAATCCACAGGAACCTTGGCGCGGTAGGCCAACCCGTGCTCGTAAAACTTGAGGAAAAACCACTGCGTCCACTTGTAGTACTCCGGGACGCAGGTGATGATCTCGCGATCCCAGTCGAACATGGCACCCATGCTCTTGAGCTGCTTGCGCATGCGCTCGATGTTGCGCATCGTCCAGACGTAGGGATGAATGCCATGCTTGATGGCAGCGTTCTCCGCCGGCAGGCCAAAGGCATCGAAGCCCATCGGGAAGAGCACATTATAGCCGCGCATCCGCATGTAGCGGGCCTTTGCATCTGAAGGCGCCATTGCGTACCAGTGCCCGATATGAAGATCGCCGCTCGTGTAAGGCAGCATGGTGAGAAAGTAGTACTTGGGCCTGTCCGAGCGCATCCTCGCCTTGTAGAGCCCGTCTGCCTCCCACCGCGCCTGCCACTTCTTCTCGATCTCTCGGGGTCGATATTGCTCGCTCATGAACCCCCCTTGGCAACAGTGACCAGCTCATTGAGAAACACTTGAACCCTCGCCCCCAAGGACGAGGGTTCTTAGCCGCCGCGCTGCCTTGCTCGCTGCAGCCTTTCAAGGTGGAGCTGAGGGGACTCGAACCCCTGACCCCTTGTCTGCCAGACAAGTGCTCTCCCACTGAGCTACAGCCCCAAGCAAGATCGTCGTTGCCCGCCCACAACAGGCCAGCTGCCCCGCATCAGGCATTAGCCATATAAGGCGCACACCTAGCTGCGGAAGCATCCCCGGCCGAGGCCTGAGGCCAACACCAGCAAAGCCGAGTCACCGAGTGGAGCTGAGGGGATTCGAACCCCTGACCTCTACAGTGCGATTGTAGCGCTCTCCCTGCTGAGCCACAGCCCCACAACGCAGCAATATGATACTGGAACTGCCGGACTCGTGTCAAAACGCCCTCTAATGAGATGCCACCCACGCCCCGATGGGCGCCTACTTGCTGCCATCGCTCCGGCATTGTACGCTCTGCGCAGGCCGGGTGTGCAAAGGGCTATCCTTTTGGGAGGCGACGTTTCGTGGTGCGGCTCACCGCCATGACCCGCGCTGCTGGTTGAGCAGCCAAGAGGCCGCCACTGGCCCTGGCGCAGGTCCTGCGCCCGCTCCTGGGGTTATTCCCCGCTGAAGAATACCCACAGGTCCTCGTCGGCCTGGAGAAGCCCGACGATGCAGCCGTTTTCGCCCTCGATGAAGAGCGCGCACTGATCCTTACCGCCGATTTCTTCACTCCCATCGTCGACGATCCCTATGCCTATGGTGCGATCGCCGCAGCCAATGCCGCAAGCGACGTCTACGCTATGGGTGGCGATGTCCTCCTCGCCCTCAACCTCGCCGTCTTCCCCGATTGCCTGCCGGAGGAGGCAGTGGCGGAGATCATCCGCGGCGGCGCCGACAAGATCAAGGAAGCGGGAGGCGTCATCGCTGGTGGCCATACAGTTGAGGGCCCAGAGCCGCTCTTCGGCATGGCTGTCCTCGGCGTGGCAGGCCGCGCCCACCTCTGGACCAAAGGCGGTGCCCAGCCCGGGGATTGGTTGCTCCTCACCAAGCCTTTGGGGGTCGGCATCGTCACAACTGCCGCCAAAGCCGAGGCGGCGGACCCCACCCACGTGGCGGAAGCCACCCGCTGGATGAGCCTTCTCAACCGCTCTGCCTCTCAGGCTGCGCGCCGCTTTGCCGTGCATGCCTGCACCGACATCACCGGCTTCTCCCTGCTCGGCCATGCCTGCGAAATGGCCTTCGCCAGCAACGCGCAGCTGGAGCTGCGCTTCAGCGCCCTGCCGTTCGTGCCGGGCGCTATAGATTATGCAAAGCAATGGCTCTTTCCTGCCGGCACGGCCAACAATGAAAAGGCTTTCCGGGAGAGGGTGCGCTTCGCCCCTGAACTTGCCGAGGAGATGCGCCTGTTGCTGTTCACGCCTGAGACTTCAGGCGGCCTGCTCCTGGCCATGCCGCCTGAGGATGCCAGCGCCTTGCTCGCCTTACCCGGTGCTCCAGCCATCTGGCACGTCGGGGCAGTGAGCGCCGGCGAGGCCAGAGTCTGTGTCGGCTGAGCGCAGCTGCTCCAGGCGCGCAAGCAGCCGCTCGAACTTGCGGTAGGAAGCCTGCGTCACCGGAGAGGCGGGCAGGTAGGGGCAGGGCGGCTGGGCCTTGGCGCTTATCTCATAGGTGCCGATGCGCCTTGCGACCGCCACCACTTCGACCTTATCCATGGCGATGAGCGGCCTGTAGATGGGCAGGCACGTTGCGCTGGAAATGACGCGCATGTTCTCAAGCGTCTGGCTTGCCACTTGCCCGAGCGAATCCCCCAGCACAATGCCCTGTGCACCCACCTCCAGCGCGAGTTTCTCGGCTTCCAGGAGCATCGCCCGCTTGCAAAAGAGGCAGGTCCAGCGCTCTTCCTTCAGCCGCCGCAGGAGCGTGACCTCCTGAGCGATCGCCTCCCGATGAGAGCGCACAATTGGCTCCACCTTCCACCCGAACGACCACTCCGCCAGGACGGCACAAAGCGCCCGGAACCTCTCTGCCTGTGCCTCAGTATCGCAAAGGTGCAGCGGCACCACGCCACAGCCACGCTTCATCATGAGCCAGGCTGCCACCGGAGAATCCAACCCTCCAGAGACAAGCGCCACCACCTTCCCGCTGAGGGGCGTGGGCAGCCCGCCTGGCCCCGGCAATACCTGGCTGTAGATGAGCACCTGCCCTCGCTGGACCTCAATGCCCACCGTGCAGTCAGCCCGGTCCGAGAGGTCCACGCGCGCTCCAGTTTCGCGCGCCAAGAGCTCGCCCACCCGCCGGTTTATCTCCGGCGAAGTGAGGGGGAACCCCTTATCCGCACGGCGAGCCTGCACGCGAAAGCTCCGGCCCTGGGCAAGCCCTGCTTCTTTCGCCTCTAGCAGCGCCCCCGCCTCGATTGCCTCCATGGTCGGGCCCACGACGCGCACCGGGCTGACGGAGGTGACCCCGAAGACGCGAGCCGC
Organism: Anaerolineae bacterium; assembly: GCA_028275325.1. Taxonomy (GTDB): domain Bacteria; phylum Chloroflexota; class Anaerolineae; order DRVO01; family DRVO01; genus JAPWUW01. The sequence goes on from JAPWUW010000076.1 coordinate 6,955, forward strand.
AGCCGCCGCTGCAGCCTGCGCGTCCTCAACCTCAATATGCAGCCTTCGTCCAACGACGCGAACCTGCCCCTGCAGGCCTGCCCTGTCAAGCGCCTCCTGCAAATTGGCCCGCAGCTGCCCAATGAAGAGCGGCCTGTTGCGGCCTTTGAGCGCAATCTCACCGTAGCGGACGAGGACGAGGCCAGCCATGCTCAACCAGCGGCACGCACCGCTCGCCTGCCGAAAACCCTCCTCACGGCCCTCCCGAACTCGCCTGTTTCCCAGACCACAAGCAGCGGCACGGCGTTGAAAATCGAGGAGTAGGTGCCACTTATCATGCCCGCGAGCAGCGTGGCCACAAACTGCTTCATTGTCGCCCCGCCAAAAAGCAGTATGGCCACGAGCACGAACATGGCGTTGAGCTGCGTGGCCAGGGAGCGGTGAAGCGTCTCCAGAAGGCTGCGGTTGACGATGAGCTCGAAGGGCTCTCCTCTGCGCTTTGGGATATTCTCGCGGATGCGGTCGAACACGACAATTGTATCCTGAACCGAAAAGCCGACCACAGTGAGCAGCGCCGTGAGGAAAAGCGCATCCGCCTCCCAACCCGCCAGAAGCCCCATGATGGAGAAGAGCCCGGTCGTCACCAGTATATCGTGCACCATGGCGATCACCGCGCAAGCGCCGTAACGAAAAGCCTTCGGCACGCGGCGAAAGGCGAACGCGATGAACCCCAGAATAGCCACCCCCGCGACCAGTGTGGCGGCAATGGCCGCACGAGTCACCTCATGGCCGACGGCCGGCCCGACGGAATCGTAACGCAACTCCTCAAAGGAGCCGAAACGCTCCTTGAGGGCTGCAGTTAGCGCCGCCTTGTCCTCCGCGCTCAGGAGCTTCGTGCGAATGAGGGCAACCCGCCCATCCTCAGCGCTCTGCACAGTTGTGTCCGTCAGGCCACGCTCCACAAATACCGCGCGCACCGCCTCCGGCTGCACCACCTCCGCAAAGCGCAGCTCGAGCACCGAGCCAGTCGTGAAGTCGATGCTCAGCCGCAGCGGCGTGCCGAACCGGTAGGTCGAGTACCCCATGGCCACAAGGCCAGGCAGGATGACAAGCAACGAGATGAGGAAGTACCATCGCCTTTTGCCAATCAGGTCTACCAAGGCTCACTCCTTGCTAGATGCCGAGCGCCCACCGCCTCCTTTCCAGCCAGTGCCCGACAAGGTGGAAGGCGAGCCGCACGAGGCTGTGCGTCACCGTGATGGCAGTGAACATGCTCACCAACACGCCAATGAAGAGCGTCACGGCAAAGCCCTTCACCTGCGTGGCGCCGAAACTTGAGCCAAACCAGAAAAGGATCACGCAGGTGATGAGCGCCGAGATATTAGAATCGCGGATGCTTGTCCAGGCACGGTGAAAGCCCGCCTCAATGGCGCTGCGCAGCGGGCGGCCCCAGCGCAGCTCCTCTTTCATCCGCTCGAAGATTAGGATGTTAGCATCTACAGCCATCCCCGTGCTCAGCAAGAAGCCAGTTATGCCCGGCAAGGTCAACGTCACCGGGATGAGCTTGTAGAGCGCCAGGTTTATGGCCGCATAGGAGAGCAGCGCAAGGCCAGCCAGAGCTCCAGGAACACGGTAGTAAACAGCCATGAACACCAGCACCACGCTCAGCCCGAGCAAGCCAGCGCGCAGGCTCTTCTGCACCGAATCCTGGCCCAGGGTCGGCCCAACAGAGCGTGTCTCTTCCACCCGCAAAGGCACAGGCAGCGCACCGTACTTGAGCTGCACGGCCAGGCTGCGCGCTTCCGCTAGCGTGAACTGGCCGGTAATGCGTGCTTTGCCGTCAGGAATCACGCTCTCGATTCGCGGCGAGCTCAGCACCCGCCCATCGAGCACGATGGCAAGAATCCTGCCGATATTCTGCCGCGTGTACTCCGCAAAGCGCTGCGCGGCCTCGGCGCTGAACTCCAGGTTCACCTCAAAGGCACCCTTTTCATCGCGCCCTACCCAGGCGTTTACCAGGTCCTTGCCGGTGAACACAGTCTCGAATACCTGCTGCGGCAGGTAGTATTCCTGTGTGCTCGCGGGCTGAGGGCTGGCACTTTCGCTGCCCCCCTCCCGGGCGCTGGTGTGAATCAGCACGCCTGGCGGCAGAACCGTGTTGCCCGCATCGACAAACTCCAGGAGCCCCGTTCCCTTCAGTGCTGCAATGGCCTCGTCCGGGTTACCAACCCCAGGTAGCTCGACGACAATGTACCGTTCACCCTGTAGCTGTACCAGTGGCTCAGTCACCCCGAGGGCGTTGACGCGGTTCTCGACAATCACCCGCGCCGCGCTCATGGAATCCGCGCTCACGGCCTGCCCTGCCGGAACGTCAGCGGCGAGCAGAACTCGCACCCCGCCTCGCAGGTCCAGCCCAAGGTGCAACGGCAAATCCCGGTGGATGTGCAGAGGCCCAAGATCCAAGTGAACGCCGGGGTTCGCTGGCCAGGCGACCCAGGCACAGAACCCGACGATCAACACCACAGCAGCAAGAAGCTGCCAATCCCTCCTGCGCAAGGGCTCCTCCCTTTGGCCCGAGGTGGAGTGAGCCGGGCAGCACACCCGTGGGGGCGATTATACGTGTGCCGCACTCCCCGCAGCAAAGGCCCTGCTGCCGGGACAATTCTGAGCACCACTCAGTTCGAGCCAGAGCAAGGCTGCTCTGAGCCCTCTGGTGAGGCAATCACAAGCTCGATCCCGAGCGCGCTCAGCGCATGGCGTGCAGGCTCGGGCAGCCCCGAGTCGCAAATGAACACGTCGACCTTCTCGAGTGGCACGGTCTGCACAAAGAAGGCAGCGCCGAACTTGCTGGAATCGGCCACCAGCACGACCTTGCGCGCGGCGGCGATCATCCAGCGCTTCACTTCGGCCTCGCGAATGTCCGCTTCAGTCAGCCCTCGCTCCAGAGAAACGCCCATGGTGCTCAAGAAAAGCACATCCGCCGTCATCTTGGCCAGCGCATCTGTGACCATCGGCCCAACTGTGCATAGCTCCCGACCCTTGAGGTTCCCCCCAAGCAAAATGGCCGAGATCCCCTCGTGCGCGGCAAGCTCCATTGCCACAGGGAGAGCGTTTGTCACGGCAATCACGTTGCGGGCATTTATGTGCCTGGCCACCTGCAGCGTCGTGGTCCCGGCATCGAGTATGCAGACCGCCCCGTCCCGCACAAGCGCTGCGGCTGCCCTGCCGATCGCCACCTTTTCGCGGAAAGCCTCCTGCCCGCGCTCAGAAAAGGAGCGCTCAAAGAGCAAGGCGCCATTGACCTGCATGGCGCCGCCGTGCACTCGCCGCACCAACCCCCGCCGCTCCAGCTCCTCCAGATCTCGCCGTATTGTCATCTGCGAGACGCCCAGCGCCCGGCTGAGCTCCGCCACCCGCCGCGCGCCTCCATCCGCACCCGCCAGCAGGCGCAAGATCTCGGCTTCCCTCTCTTGCCTCAGCATGCGAAAACGGCTGCCCGCCAGCTCCCCCATCTAGCCCTTCATCCCTGTAAGCGCAATGCCGCGCACGAAGTTGCGCTGGAAGATGAGGAAGACAACAAGCGGCGGGATCGACACGAGCACTGAGCCGGCCATGACGCCTTGGTAATCCGTGCCGCCGAACCTATCCGCCATGCGCCGTAGGATGAGCGGCAGCGTCATCTTGCTCTCATCGTTGAGGACAACGAGAGGCCACAGAAAGGCATTGAAGCTGCCGAGGAAGTTGAAGATGGCAAGCGCCGAGAGCACCGGCTTGGTGAGCGGCAAGATGATGTTGCGGTAGATGGCGAAATCCCCACACCCATCCATCTTCGCCGCTTCGTAAAGATCGAGCGGGATGCCGTAGATGAATTGCCGGCAAAGGAAGATGCCAAATGACGAAAAGATTGAAGGTATCCAGACGCCCAACAGCGAGTTGAGCAAGTGCAAGTACTTCATCACGATATACAACGGGATAAGAAGGGTGAGGAATGGCACCATCGTCGTAGAGAGCACAAAATAGAAGAGGTAGCGCTTGAGCGGGAAGTTCAGCCGGGCAAA
>JAPWUW010000005.1 GCA_028275325.1 Anaerolineae bacterium
CGCAGCTCCTTCCAGACACGGCAAATGTGCTCACTCACTGCAACGCCGGCGCACTGGCAACAGCCGGATATGGGACGGCCTTGGGAGTCATCAGAGCAGCGCGCGAACAGGGAAAACGTATCCACGTTTACGTCGACGAAACCCGTCCCCGCCTGCAGGGGGCTCGTTTGACCATGTTTGAGCTGATGACCGATGGGATTCCATGCACCCTCGTCGTGGATGGCGCAGCCGGGTTCCTGTTGCGGCGCGGAATGGTGGATGCCGTTATCTTCGGGGCAGATAGGGTCGCGGCTAACGGCGATGTCGTTAACAAGGTGGGCACCTACCCATTGGCTGTCGTCGCCTGCGAGAACGGCGTACCCGTATACTGCGCAGCCCCACTCAGCACGGTGGACCTTTCGGTGCCAGAGGGCGATCTCGTGCCAATCGAGGAGAGGTCAAGCGAGGAAGTGCTCTGGATTGGACGAGAAAGGATAGCCCCGGCGGGCGCGCAAGCCGCTAACCCTGCTTTCGACGTGACGCCCGCTCGTTACATCACCGCCATCATCACCGAGGCGGGGGTGCTGCGGCCACCTTACGAGGAGAGCCTTCGGCTGGCCATGCGGGGGACGCGCGCATGCGAGTGATTGTGAGCGGCTCGATTGCCTTCGATTACCTCATGCACTTTCCAGGCCGTTTTCGCGAGCACATTCTGCCGGACAACCTCAATCACCTGAGCGTAAGCTTTCTCGTCGACCGCATGAGGAGAGCCTACGGTGGCTGCGGCGCTAACATCGCGTACAACCTGGCTCTGCTGGGCGAGCGTCCGTTGCTCGTTGGTGCTGCTGGCTGCGATTTTGCTGAGTATCGCCAGTGGCTGGAAAGCCATGGCGTGGACACAAGCCATGTCCTCCTGGTACCGGATGAATTCACGGCCAGCTTCTTTGTCAGCACGGACGAGGCGGGAAGCCAGATTGCCTCTTTCTACATCGGCGCCATGGCCCATGCCGACCGCATCTCGCTGCACGAGGTTGGCGTTCAAGAGGGGGATTTCGTCATCGTCTCCCCCAATAAGCCCGAGGCCATGTTGCGCCATGCAGCGGAGGCCAAGGAACTGCGAGCTCGTCTGATCTTCGACCCGAGCCAGCAAATCCCGCGGCTGAGTGCCAACGCCCTCCTTGAGGCTGTGCGCGGTGCCTATGCCCTGACGGTGAACGAATACGAATATGAGCTCCTGAAGCGCAAGACTGGCCTCACGGATCGAGCGCTGCGCGAGCTTGTGCCCGTCTTTATCCTCACGCGGGCGGAGCAGGGTTCGCTTATCTGCGCTGAAGGGGAGGAACTGCACATCCCGCCTGCGGCGCCTGCAGAGGTGGTCGACCCGACTGGCGTTGGCGATGCCTACCGGGCTGGCCTCATTAAGGGGTTGCTGTGCGGGCTAGATTGGCAATCCTGCGGGAAGCTGGGTTCCCTCGCGGCCTGCTATGCGCTCGAAGCTCTCGGCACACAGGAGCACTGGTTCTCGCTCGGGCAATTCCTCGAGCGCTACGAGCTTGTTTTTGGCGAGCGTATATCCCTCGCCGGCGAGAAGGCAGGAGCAAGTGGGCCGCAAGAGCCCAGCCAAATCGGGCAGATTCAGGAGCAAGAGCAAACATGAAAAACTACGACGTCGCCAACCTGGCCCTTGCCGAGGAGGGAGAGCGCCGCATTGAATGGGCAGCAAAGGAGATGCCGGTGCTCTCACTCATTGGCGAGCGCTTCGCCCGGGAGCGGCCGCTCACGGGTGTGCGCATCGCTGCTTGCCTTCACGTCACGGCAGAGACAGCCAACCTTATGAAAGCGCTGCAAGCCGGCGGTGCGGAGCTCGCCCTGTGCGCCTCCAACCCGCTTTCCACGCAGGACGATGTCGCCGCCGCGCTGGTTGTGCAACACGGAATATCTGTCTTTGCCAGGCGGGGAGAGGATAACGAAACCTACTATCGGCATATCAGGTCAGCCCTAGCCTTTGAGCCTCAGATCACCATGGACGATGGGGCCGACCTCGTCTCCATGCTGCATCAGGAGCGACAGGACCTCCTCAGCAGGGTGCGCGGTGGCACCGAGGAGACGACCACTGGCGTCATCCGCTTGCGCGCGATGGCTGCAAGGGGGGTGCTTCGCTACCCGATCATCGCGGTGAACGATGCTCAGACCAAGCACCTCTTTGACAATAGGTACGGCACGGGACAATCGACCATCGACGGGATCCTGCGTGCCACGAATGTCCTCCTGGCTGGCAAAACATTTGTCGTGGCCGGCTACGGCTGGTGTGGGCGCGGCATTGCCATGCGCGCGCGTGGCATGGGCGCGAAGGTGATTGTGACCGAAGTGGATCCCATACGAGCCCTTGAGGCCGTCATGGATGGGTACCGCGTCATGCCCATGCTAGAGGCCGCAGCGGTAGGCGATATCTTCGTCACGGCAACGGGGGACATCAACGTGCTGGACCGAGCCCACTTCGAGCGCATGAAGGATGGTGCTATTCTGGCCAATTCCGGCCACTTCAATGTAGAGATCAATGTCCGCGCGCTTGAGGAAATGGCCGTTGCCATTCGGGAGATGCGCCCGTCAGTGCGCGTCTACAAGCTTGCGGATGGCCGCGAGCTCGCTTTGCTTGGTGAGGGCCGCCTTGTAAACCTCGCGGCGGCCGAAGGGCACCCGTCGAGCGTGATGGACATGAGCTTTGCCAACCAGGCTCTGAGTGTGCAGCACTTGGTCCAGGAGGGGCACAAGCTCCCTCCTCAGGTATACCCGGTGCCCGACGACATAGATCGGGCAGTAGCGGCGCTCAAGTTGCACTCGCTCGGGGTCAGGTGCGATGAGCTGACTGCAGAGCAACAGAGGTACCTGAGCTCTTGGGAGCTTGGCACTTGAGTTCACCACGGCCAGCACCGTGGGGCCATTGAGTCCAACCAGGGGAAAGGCGTATGTGCACCAGTTTTACTTCGGCTGAACAGCTTTTCATCACCTCAGAATCAGTCACGGAGGGGCACCCCGACAAAGTCTGCGACCAGATCTCCGACGCAGTCCTCGATGCCATACTGGCACAGGACCCCATGGGCAGGGTAGCCTGCGAGGTTGCCACGACAACAGGGTTGATTGTGGTGATGGGGGAGATTACCACGAGCGCCCACTGTGCCATTGAGCAAGTTGCCAGGGAAACGGTCCGCCGCATCGGCTACACCAGCTCCGAAATGGGCTTCGACGCGGATACCTGCGGCGTGATCGTGGCCGTCAAGGGCCAATCCCCCGACATTGCCTGCGGAGTGAACCGCTCGCTCGAAGCGCGCCGTGGGGAGTTGACCGAAGAGGAGATCGAACTCATTGGCGCTGGTGACCAGGGCATGATGATTGGCTTCGCCTGTAACGAGACGGAGCAGCTCATGCCGCTGCCCATTCATCTCGCCCACCGCCTGTGCCGGCGCCTGGCCGAGGTCCGCAAGAACGGCACCCTCCCCTACCTTCGGCCCGACGGCAAATCGCAGGTGACGGTAGAGTACTGCAAGGGCAGGCCCATACGGGTGGACACCGTCGTCCTCTCTGCCCAGCACGCGCCGCACGTAACACATGCGCAGCTTCAGCACGACCTCATGGAACTTGTCATCAAGCCCGTGATCGGCGAGCAGCTCCTGGACACGCGCACAAAGTACTTTATCAACCCTACCGACCGCTTTGTCATCGGCGGTCCAATGGGGGATTCAGGCCTCACCGGGCGCAAGATCATCGTGGATACCTACGGCGGCGTGGCCCGACATGGAGGCGGCTGTTTCTCTGGCAAGGACCCGACCAAGGTGGATCGCTCGGCTTCGTATATGGCCCGGTATGTTGCCAAGAACATCGTCGCCGCCGGCATTGCTGAGCGCTTCGAGCTCCAGGTATCCTACGCCATAGGCGTGGCACGGCCGCTCTCGCTCTCTGTCGAGACCTTTGGCACGGGCCGCATCCCGGATAAGAAAATCATCGAGCTCATTCGCGAGCACTTCGACCTGCGGCCGGGTGCTATCATACGCGATCTGGACCTGCGCCGGCCGATCTACCTGCCCACAGCGGCCTACGGGCACTTTGGGCGCGACGACATCGATGCACCATGGGAGAAAACAGACAAGGCCGAGCTCCTGCGACGCGAAGCCGGGCTCTAGAGAGCCTGCGCGAGAGCCGGGCCGCCTCCCACAAGTGCGCTCATCCGGCTGCGACGGGGGAGCCACGTGCGAGCATTGGTCACTGGCATTTCTGGCTTTGTGGGGCAACACCTGACAAGGGCCCTCCTGAGCGAGGGCTGGGAGGTCTGGGGCTGTTCGCTCCGCGGGCTGCCACAGGGCAATGCCCTGCCGCCGTGCGTGCGCGTCCTGACCGGTGACCTGGAACAACCGGAGGTAGCGCGCCATGCCTTGCAGGAGGCAAGGCCCGAGGCGATCTTTCACCTCGCTGCGCGCGCTGCAGTTGGCCCTTCGCACGCCGATCCATGGGGGACGTTGCGCGCCAACATAGCTATGCAGGTCCACCTGCTAGAGGCGGTCCGGCAGTGGCGGCCACAGGCCGTGGTCCTCGTCGTTGGCTCAAGTGAGGAGTATGGCCTGGCAAGCCCAGCGGAGATGCCGCTGCGCGAGGATTCGCCGCTCAGGCCTCGCAGCCCCTATGCCGTGAGCAAGCTTGCGCAGGATTTCCTGGGCCTCCAGTACCATCTGGCTTACGGCCTGCACATCGTGCGCGTGCGGCCGTTCAACCACATTGGCCCCGGGCAAGGACCTGGCTTTGTCGCCGCCGACTTCGCCAGGCAGGTGGCGGAAGCCGAAATGGGCCAAAGAGAGCCAACAATTCGGGTCGGCAACCTTGAGGCAGCACGGGATTTCACCGATGTGCGCGACGTAGTGAACGCCTATAGACTGCTCGCAAGACAAGGCCAAGCAGGGGAGGTCTACAATGTGGCTTCCGGCCGTGCCATCAAGATCTCAGCCTTGCTCGAACTGATGTTAGCCTGCTCTCGGGTACCTATAAAGGTGATTCAAGATGAGAGCCGTATGCGCCCTTCTGACACCCCCCTTGTCTACGGAGATTATGGCAAGCTCCACGCTTGCACTGGGTGGCAGCCTACCATCCCGCTTGAGGTAACAGTGCAAGATGTTCTGGAGTACTGGCGAGCACAGCTGAGGAAAGGGTGAACACATGGCCAGGAAGGCACTCATCACTGGCATTACCGGGCAGGACGGCTCGTACCTAGCCGAATTCCTCCTCGAGAAGGGCTACGAGGTGATCGGCATGGTACGACGCTCCAGCACCGTCAACTTCGACCGGATCCGTCATATTCAGGATCGCCTTATCCTCGTGCAGGGAGACCTGTTGGACCAAGCTTCGCTCATAGACATCCTGGCGGAGCACCGGCCGGATGAGGTCTACAACCTGGCCGCGCAGTCGTTCGTACCCACCTCCTGGAAGCAGCCTGTGCTGACAGGCGAGTTCACCGCCCTAGGCGTTACCCGCCTTCTGGATGCGATTCGCGTCGTGTACGGCCCGGGCCGCACCGTTCGCTTCTACCAGGCATCAAGTTCTGAGATGTTCGGCAAGGTGCGAGAAGTTCCCCAGAACGAGAGGACACCGTTCTACCCTCGCAGCCCCTATGGCGTCGCCAAGGTTTACGGGCACTGGATCACCGTCAACTACCGCGAGAGCTACAACATGTTTGCTTGTTCGGGGATACTCTTCAACCACGAGTCCCCGCGGCGTGGGCTCGAGTTCGTGACGCGCAAAGTCTCCCACGGGGTGGCCAAGATCAAGCTTGGCCTGGCCGACAAACTGGTGCTCGGCAACCTCGACGCGCAGCGGGACTGGGGCTATGCCGGCGATTATGTCAAAGCCATGTGGCTGATGCTGCAGCAGGATGAGCCGGATGACTACGTCATCGCCACAGGGGAAACGCATTCTGTGCGCGAGCTGTGCGAGGTTGCCTTTGCGCATGTGGGCTTGGACTGGCGGGATTTCGTGGTGGTCGACCCTGCGCTCATGAGGCCGGCAGAAGTGGATCAGCTTGTGGGAGACGCCAGCAAGGCAAGGCGCGTGCTGGGCTGGGCGCCTACAGTCAGCTTTGAGGAGCTGGTGCGCATGATGGTCGATGCGGATTTGCAGCTCCTGCGCCAGGAAGGTCACTGATGCCTGCAGACTTCTGGGACACACACGCGCACCTCCACGATGAGCGGTTCGCTGCGGATCTACCCGTAGTCTTGGAGCGCGCCCGGCAGAGCGCGCTGCAGGGCATCATCGAAGTGGCGGTGGACGTGCAGACAAGCCACGAGGCAGTGCGCCTGGCACGCGAACGGCGGGGGTTCGTCTGGGCAGCAGTCGGGATCCACCCGCACAATGCAGCAGCGCTCGCCCCAGATGGATCATGGCTCAAAGAACTGGCAAGGCTCGCGAAAGAGGATGAAACGGTGGCCATCGGCGAGATAGGTCTCGACTTCTACAGGAACCTTGCGCCGCGAGAAGCTCAAGCCGCAGCCTTTCGGGCGCAGCTGCGCCTTGCTGGCGAACTGGGCAAGCCTGCCATCATCCACAGCCGAGCTGCACTAGCTGAAGTGCTTGCTCTTTTCGCCGAGGAGGGCACAGGGGTGAGGGCAGTGCTGCACTGCTTCAGCGGCGACGAGAGTGCATTGCGGCAGGCGATAGGGCTTGGGCTGTACGTCTCCTTTGCTGGCCCGCTGACCTTTCCAAACGCCAATGCCTTGAGGTCGTTGGCTGCCCAGACGCCCGGGGATAGGCTTCTCCTTGAGACCGACTCCCCCTACATGGCCCCTGAGCCGTACCGCGGCCGGCGCAACGAGCCCGCTTACGTGAGGTTTGTTGCCGAAGCGCTCGCTCGCGCTCGGGGCGTGTCCCTGGAAGAGATAAGTGCTCAAACCTGCCGAAATGTCGAGTCCTTTTTCGCCTTCCCCGGATGAGATGGCCTCCATAGACGTGACGGAGCTGCTGAAGCCGGTGAGTGCGCCGCTTAGGTTGGTGGAAGCGCGCATACAGGCCGCTCTTGAGGGCGAACAACAGTGGCTCACCGAGGCTTACCGAGCACTCTTTGCAGGCGGCAAGCGCATGAGGCCTGCCATCACACTTCTTGCCGCTGGGCCCGAAAGCGCTTCCATGCCAGAAGTTGTTGCCCTTGGGGCGGCGCTTGAGATGTTGCACGCCGCCACCCTCATCCACGACGACATTGTGGACGAGGCACACACGCGCCGTGGCCGCCCAACCCTTTCAGCGCAGTTCGGCGACAACATCGCCCTGCTCGCCGGCGACCATCTCTTCGCCAAAGCCGCCCTTGTCGCGACGGAGACACGCAACATTCGCGCCTTGCAGCTCTTTGCCCATACCCTGGTCACCATTTCCGCCGGCGAACTCGAGCAGCACTGGCGGGCGGGGTCCCTCCCCAGTTACAGCGACTACTTGCGGCTGATCTATGCCAAGACAGCCTGCCTTTTCGAATCCGCGGCTCTGGGCGGCGCCCTCCTTGCCGGCCGCCACGAGGAGCACGTCCAGGCCTTTGCAACCTACGGCCGAATGCTCGGGCTTGCCTTCCAGATCGCAGATGATGTCCTCGATTACACCGGGGATCCGAGCAGCCTTGGCAAGCCGACCCTGAAGGACCTACAGCGAGGGCTGCTCACCCTGCCGCTCTTGCTGTACCTTTGGGATCGGCAGAGCCGCGGAAAGCCGCTCCCAGAACCGGCCAGCACGAGCACGCTCTGGCCTGAGCTCGTCGGCATCATCACAGAGGGCGGCTTCGCCGCGCGTGCACTGGAAATCGCCCGTCAGTATGCAAGCGAGGCTCGCCTCGCCATAAGCGGCATTATCGACGGCGAGTTTGCGGCCTCACTCGAGGGGCTGGCCTGGTTTGCCGTCTCCCGCACGAGCTGAGCCCGTGCCTAGGATCTCCGCCATTGTAGTGAGCTGGAATGTCTGGCCGATGCTTGCCCAGTGCCTGAAATCCCTCCTGCCACAGCTGGGGCCAGGGGATGAAGTGCTCGTCGTCGACAATGGCTCGACGGACGAGACAGTCCAGAGCCTGCCTGAGCTTTTCCCCAGCATCGAGCTCATTGCCAACCTACAAAACGCAGGCTACGCAGCCGCGGTCAACCTGGCACTCGCCCGTGCCCGCGGCCAGTGGTTACTCCTCCTCAACCCGGACACAGTCCTGCGCGAGGGGGCCATACAAGAGCTCCTATTGATCGCAGAGAAAGATCAATCTGCCGCGGTCGTCGGCCCAAGGCTGCTCTACCCCAATGGCGACCCGCAGCCCTCCAGGCGACGCTTCGCACGCCACTGGGAGTTCTTTTTGGACGCAAGCCCGTGGCACTGGTCCAGGGTGGGCAAGAGGTTGTTGCGCCGCTGCTACTGCCTGGACACGCCGGACAGCCACGCGCAGGCAGTTGACTGGCTTTGGGGTGCCTGTCTGCTTGTGCGGGCTGCCGCCTTGGCCGAGGTAGGCGGGCTCGACCCGGCATTCTTCATGTACTGCGAGGAGATGGATCTGTGCCAGAGGCTGCGCTCGCTCGGCTGGAGCGTTGTCTACCAGCCGGCCGCGACGGTCGTGCACTGGGAGGGCAAGTCAAGCGAGAAGGTGCCGCTCCTCACCCTGCTGCGCTACCACCGCAGCAGGCTTCTCTATGCGGCCAAATACGGCGGGTGGCGCTGGGCACGGGCGCTTGCCTTCCTTACCTTCGGAAGCTTTTGCCTGGAGCTGCTGGTGGAAGTGGCCAAGCTCGTGCTGGGGCACAAGCCTGAACTGCGGCAAGAGCGCGTCCGCTCGTACCGAGCCCTGTTGCGAGAACTTATTGCTGCGGTGTCGTGATGCGCATCCTCCTTGTGGCTGGCGAATTCCCTCCCATGCAAGGCGGCCTTGGGGATTTCACCCAGTGCCTTGCCGCCGAGCTCGTCCGCCAGGGCTGTGAGGTTGCGGTGTACACAAGGCGCTGCGCGGCAGGGGGAGCAGGACCTTATGCACTGTTGCCGCTAGCCCGAGAATGGGGTTGGGCTGACCTCTTCCGGCTTGCGCGCCTGGCGAGCTGTTTCGATGTCGTCAACCTCCAGTACCAGGCGGCGGCGTACCGCATGCGCCTGCCAGTGCACTTCCTTCCCTACCTCTGCCGCGGCATTAGGAAACCGCTGGTCGTCACCTTTCACGACTTGCGCGTGCCGTACCTCTTCCCCAAGGCCGGCCGCTTACGGCAGTGGGCTGTGCGCCTGTTGCTCACTGCGAGCGCCGGCGTCATAGTGACCAACGAGGAGGATAAGAGCGCGATTGACGGCGTAGTGCCGCCGGAAAACTCGTCTCTTGTGCGCATCGGCAGCAACATCGCCCCTGTGCAGCGCTCTCAGGCAAGGCGGTCCCAGTTGCGCGCTGAATGGGGTGCCCGCGAGGGGGACCTTGTCATCTCGTACTTCGGCTTTCTCAACGCGAGCAAAGGGGCACTGGATCTTGTCCGTGCGCTAGCGCTGCTGAAGGGCGCGGGGGTGCCAGCGATCCTTGTCTTTATCGGAGGCACCGTTGGGGCATCGGACCCGACGAATGCTGCCTATGCGCAGAATGTGCAGGCAGAGATCGCCAAGCTTGGCCTCCGGGGGGCAGTGCGCTTTACCGGCTTCCAACCTGCAGCGGAGGTATCTCACTCGCTGTATGCAAGCGATCTGTGCGCACTTCCCTATCGAGATGGCGTTTCCCTGCGGCGCGGCACCTTCATGGCAGCCCTGGCGCATGGCTTGCCGATCGTGACGACGGCACCAGCGGTCCCCATACCCAGCCTGAAGCACGGCCAAAACGTCTTCCTTGTGCCGCCGGCAAACCCCGCGGCACTGGCAGAGGGTATCCGCACCGTCTGGGAAGATGTGCCGCTGCGCTGCACCCTTGCAGAGGGCGCAAGGAAACTTGCCGGCGAGTTCACATGGCCGGCCATCGCGACCGCCACGTTGCGCGTGTATGAAGCCGCCCTGGCGAGGTCTGGAGGCAGAAGGTGAGGCCCATGGTACAACAGACAGCCGAGCGAACCGCCACCGGCCCACGGAACGCGTTCTTTGTCCCCTCGCTTGTGCTCGCTGGCGCGGTCGCTGGCGCGCTCCTGGTCGCCGGGCTCGGGCCAGTGCTATCGCTGGCTACTGCCGCAGTGGTGCCGGTCGCTCTCCTCGTTCTGAGCGACGTCAAGGTCGCGCTTGGCCTCACGTTCTGCGCCCTGTTGCTCTTGCCCTTCGGCACGCTTCCGTTGGATATCGGCTTTGTGCCGACGTTTGTTGAGGTGGGCATCCTCACAACGCTCGTGGTCCTGGCCCTGTCGTTGCTGGCCAACAAGCGCGATGCCCTTTACCTGGGGCCGGTGGGGGTAGCGCTTGCCCTCTTCATGGGCCTGATGGTCGCCTCCTTCGTGCTCGGCCTTGCTCACTCGAGGCCTACCGTCACGTCCTTGCGCCGCTTTGCCGACATGATCCTTTCGCTTGCCTTCTACTACGTCGTCGTGAACGCACTCTACGAGCAAAGGCAAGTCGAGCGCGCCTACTGGCTGCTTGTGACGCTCGGGGCGCTCGCCGCGCTGATCGGTGTTGTGCTTTACCTTGTCCCCACGCATGTCGCTGAGCGTCTGCTCAACGCGCTTGGCGTCATCGGGTATCCACGCGGGGCTGTCCTGCGCTATATCGAGGATAACCCTGAGCTTCCCCTCAGGGCGATTGGCACTTCTGTTGACCCCAATGTCTTCGGTGGGACTCTGGCTCTCCTTGGTGGCCTGCTTACGCCACAACTCTTTGCCCCCAGGCCGCGCCGCGTCCGGCTCCTGCTCTGGGGGGGAATGGGCCTCATTTTCCTTGCCCTTCTGCTCACTTTCTCCCGTGGGTCGATGCTTGGGCTTGCCTTCGCCGCTGTCGCGTTTGCTGGCGTGCGGGAACGGCGGCTCATCGCCCCACTTGTAGCCGCAGGGGCCCTTGTGTTGCTGCTGCCAGCCACAAGGCAGTACGTCCAGCACTTCGCAGAGGGCCTCCAGGGGCAGGATCTTGCCACGCAGATGCGCTTTGGGGAATACAAGGACGCGCTCATCCTCATTTCACGGTATCCAGCCTTTGGCGTCGGGTTCACAGGCGTGCCCGATGTGGATATCTACCTTGGCGTCTCGTCTGTCTACCTCCTCGTAGCGGAGGAAATGGGCCTCATTGGGTTAGCGGCGTTTCTCTGCCTCTTTCTCACGTTCCTTGCAACCACTTGGCCGGCTGCGCGCAAGGCCCGCTCGCAAGCACCGGCTCTGGAGCCCATCATCCTGGGGACGCAGACGGCTGTCGTGGCGGGGCTCGTGGCTGGCATGCTCGATCACTACCTCTTTAACCTCTCCTTCCCGCACGCAGCGGCGCTGCTCTGGTCGATAGTTGGCGTCGGCTGCGCTGCAGCCCGGCTGAGCAGAGCTTTGACTGCCAGGCAGAGAGGGCATAACATGGTTGTGTTTGGCTGAGTGGGAGCAGGCGATGCCAGGAGAGCTAAGCGTCGTCTTTGGAGCTGGCAACGTTGGCAGGGGCTTTTTGGGCCAGCTGCTCAGCGAATCCGGCTACAGGGTGCTATTTGTCGATATCCTCGAACCGTTGGTTCGCGCTCTCGCAGAGCGCGGCTTCTATCGGCTCCAACTCGTGACAGACGAGAGCGTGCAGGAGCTAGAGGTGCAAAACGTGAGCGCGCTCCTTGCCACGGAAAAGGAGCGCGTGGCTGAAGCAGTGGCCGAGTGCGCGCTGGCAGCCACGGCGGTGGGGGCCGCTGCCCTGCCCAAAGTTGCGCCCCTCATTGCTGCCGGCCTGGAGCAGCGTCGACAGAAGCGCCCCGAACTCCCGCTCAACATCATCATCTGCGAGAACCTCAAGAACGCGCCCGGTGTGCTGGCAGGCTTGCTTGCCCAACACCTGAGCGAGGAGGGCAGGCGCTACCTTGCCGAGAAGGTGGGGCTCGTCGATGCCGTCATCGGCCGCATGGTGCCCATCATACCGCCGGAGCTCGCCCGCGAGGACCCGACTTTCATCATGGCTGAGCCGTACAAGGTGTTGCCAGTCAACAAGGCACGTTTCAAGGGCCCAATCCCGCAAGTGGTCGGCATGGTGGCGAAGGATAATTTTGCCGCCTACGTGGATCAAAAGCTATACACCCACAATGCCGGCCATGCGATGATAGCTTATGTCGGCTACTGTCGTGGTCACAAGTATGGCTATGAGGCCCTCGAGGACCCCACTGTGGAACTCCTCACCACTCGCGCGCTCCAGGAGGCAAGCGAGGCGCTTATCAGGAAGCACGGTATCCCGCGTGAGGAGCAGTACGCTCACGTTGAAGATCTGATGCGCCGCTTCCGGAACCGTCGCCTGGGAGACACTATATTCCGGCTGGGGAGAGATCCGCTGCGCAAACTGGCACCTGAAGACCGGCTCGTTGGAGCGGCACGCCTTGTCCTGGAGGCGGGCGGTGTTCCGGATGCCCTCGCGTGGGGGGTAGCCGCCGCATTGCTGTTTGACCCGCCAGAAGATGAGAGCGCTCAGAGGCTGCAGGCCATGCTGCGAGAGAAGGGCCCAGAAGAGACCCTCGCCCATGTCTCGGGGCTTCTGCCTGGCTCTGCCCTGGCAACAATGGTTCTGGACAGGCTGAAGTCCATTCAGGCGGGGCAATGGCCACAATAGTGTAGGCTCACCTGAACTTTCGGTGAACGAAACAAGGAGGTCACTTTCGATGTCTGAAGTGCGAGTGTGGGAAGCAACAAGAGTTAGCCTGCCGAGCAAAGACGAGCTGCTCACGATGCTCCGGCAGATGCGGGAGATCCGCAATTTCGAGGACACCGTGTACGATTTGCTCGGCCGCAACATCATCAAAGGGGCCTCTCACCTTTACGCTGGCGAAGAGGCCGTGGCCGTTGGGGCCATTTCTGCTATCCGCGAGGACGACTACATCACAAGCACTCACCGCGGCCATGGACATTGCCACGCCCACGGCGACAAGCACGCCAAAACGCCAGAAGCTAAGCAAGAGCACCTCAACAGGATGATGGCGGAGCTGTGCGGCCGCGCGACGGGCTACTGCCGGGGCAGGGGCGGGTCGATGCACATTGCCGACGTCTCCAAGGGGAACCTCGGAGCGACCGGGATAGTGGGTGGCAATATCCCGGTCGCCACGGGCGCAGCGCTTGCCATCAAGATGCGCGGCACTGACCAGGTGGTGCTGTGCTTCTTCGGGGATGGAGCCTCCAACACCGGCAACTTCCACGAGTCGCTCAACATGGCCTCCACCTGGGGCCTCCCAGTGATTTACATCTGCGAGAACAACCTCTATGGAATGTCCGTTCCATTTTGCAAGGCCTCAAAGTGCCCTGATGTGGCACGCCGTGCCAGCGCCTATGAGATGCCAGGCGTGATCGTCGACGGCATGGACGTGCTTGCCGTGAGGGAAGCCGTGGCCGAAGCCGTGGAAAGGGCACGGCGCGGGGAAGGACCTACTCTGATAGAGGCCAAGACCTATCGCTACTACGGCCATTCTCGCAGCGACCCGCGTGTGTACAGAACAAGGGAGGAAGAAGAAGCGTGGCGCGCTCGGGACCCGATCAAGCGGTTTGAGGCATTTTTGCTCGAACACGGCATCGCCACGCAGGAAGAGCTGCAAGAAATCGAGCGGCGTGCCGAAGAAGCCATACAGAAAGCCGTGGAGTTTGCCCTCAACAGCCCATTCCCCTCGCCTGATGAGCTCTACGAGGACGTCTACGCGCCCACAAGTTACCCTCCAGAGCTCATTGCCAGAGAAAGAGAACTGCGCGAGGCCGTACGCCAGGGCAAAGTGGAGCGGCAGATTATGTACTCTCAGGCAATCGCCGAGGCCCTGCGCGAGGAAATGCACCGCGACGAGCGCGTGTTTGTCATGGGGGAGGATGTGGGAGTATATGGCGGCGCTTACGCGGCGACCAAGGGCCTCTACGAAGAGTTTGGCCCCGAGCGGGTGCGCGACACGGCCATCTCCGAAGCGGCGATCGCCGGCGCTGGTGTTGGCGCTGCCATGGCTGGCATGCGCCCCGTGGTCGAGATCATGTACGTGGATTTCACCCCGCTAGCCATGGATCAGCTCGCCAACCAGGGCGCCAAGAACCGTTACATGTTTGGGGGCAAGACGATTGTCCCGCTGGTCGTGCGCACGGAAGGCGGCGCCGGCCGCAGCATAGCGGCCCACCACAGCCAGAGCCTGGAAGCTCTGTGGATTCACTTCCCCGGCATTTATGTCGTTATGCCCGCCACGCCGTACGATGCCAAGGGCTTGCTCAAAGCGTCTATCCGCGACGATAACCCCGTCATGTTCATCGAACACAAGATGCTCTACCGCATCAAGGGGCCAGTGCCAGAGGAGGATTACATCATCCCGCTCGGCGTTGCTGACGTGAAGCGCGAGGGCAAAGATGCAACCGTCATCGCCTATTCGCGGATGCTCCATGAGGCGCTTGCTGCCGCCGAGAAGCTTGCCGAGGAAGGCATCAGCGTGGAAGTGATCGACCCGCGCACGCTAAAACCTCTCGACCTCGATGCCATTGTCTCTTCGGTAAAGAAGACAGGCCGTGTGGTTGTAGTCACTGAAGCGTACAAGACGGGTGCCTTCACAAGTGAGCTCATAGCCCTGATCAACGAGCACGCTTTCGACTACCTCGACGCGCCCGTCGAGCGCGTGTGTGCTGCGGACGTCCCGGTCCCAATGTCTGAGACGCTGGAGGCCGCCGCCATCCCCGATGCCGAGCGGATCGCAGCGGCAGTCCGCAAGGTCCTGCGCTAGCGGGAGGCCTGCAAGATGGCAACGGAGATCATTCTTCCCCAGCTCGGCGAGACAATGGATGAGGGAACTGTTGTCGAATGGCTGGTCCAGGAGGGACAGCCAGTAAAGCGCGGCGATCCGATCTACAAGCTCGAGTCCGACAAGGCTGTCTTGGAGGTCACGGCACCAGCCAGTGGAGTCTTGCGCAAGATCCTGGTACCAGCCGGGACAACGGTTCCCGTGCTCACGGTGGTTGGTGTCATAGCCGCGCCCGATGAGGACATTTCCAAGTACCTTGCGCAAGCGCCAGCCACCGCGCAGGCCATTGCGGCACCGCCCCTGGAGCACGAAGCTGGGCCATCAGCTGCCCCTGTACATGAGGCTGAGCCCAAGCTCATTTCGGGGCAAGCTGCGATGGCCCAGGGGCGCATTTTCGCCTCGCCAAGGGCGCGCCGGTTAGCTCGGCTTGAGGACGTCCCGCTTTGGGATATTCCCGGCACAGGTCCGGGAGGGCGCATTGTGGAGCGCGATGTCAAGGCTTACATCGAAGGGCTCCCGCCCATGACCCCAGCCGCTAAGGCGCTTGCTCAGGAACTTGGCCTTTCCCTGCGCGCTCTCAAGCTGCCCCCAGGCAAGGAGCGCCTTGAGCGGGATGACGTGCTTGAGCAAGCTGGCCTGAAGAAGAGGGAGGAAGCCCCAGCAGTCGCTCCTGCTCCGGCACCACCGCACGCAGAGGCGGCAGCTTTTGAGGTCATCCCGCTCAAGGGGATTCGCGGTCGTATCGCTGAGAAAATGGCTCAGAGCGCCCAAACCACAGCCGCGTTCACCCTGACTACAGAGGCGGATGCCGCTGCACTGGTGGCCTGGCGGGAAAGCCTGCGCCGCACCGCCGGCCAGGGGGGCAGGGTGCCGACTTATAACGATCTGCTCATTCGGCTACTGACCTGCGCACTCAAGGAGCACCCCGCGCTCAACGCCCGGCTGGAGGACGGAGAAATTCGCCGCTACCAGCAAATCAACCTCGGTGTAGCGGTGGATACCGAGAGGGGACTGCTCGTGCCAGTGCTGCGCAACGCCGGCCAGCTGACGCTCGCGGAGATAGCGGAGCGGACAGCCCAACTCATAGAGAGAGCGCGCTCTGGTCAGCTGGGCCCAGATGAGATGAGCGGCGGCACCTTTACGATCACCAACCTGGGCATGTTCGAGACGGATGCGTTTACGCCCATCATCAACATCCCCGAGGTCGCTATCCTGGGCGTTGGCCGCATACGGGAACGGGTTGTGGCCCGGGAGGGGCAGATCTGCGTGCGGCCGACTGTTGTGCTCAGCCTCACCGTCGATCACCGCGCGGTCGATGGTGCGCCCGCTGCTCGGTTCCTGCAACGGCTCAAACAGCTTATCGAGGAGCCGCTTCTCGCCCTGTAGCCGTTGCGGCGTTGAGCGCCGGAATGTACAATGGCATTGTCAATTCAGCTTGTCAGGCATTGCTTGCCGATGCGTTGAGGTTTTACTTGATGGCCGCCGAGAGGGCTCTTGCTGATATTCAAGAGCTGCCCCGCGCGCTTCGGGCCAAGGTTCCGGAGGCGAAGCTGGGGCAAGTGGCACGCGCTTATGTCTTTGCGGAAGCTGCCCACAGGGGGCAGACACGAGCCTCTGGCGAGCCTTACATCGAGCACTCCGTTGCCGTGGCCGAGATCCTGGCGGATCTTGGGCTCGATAGCCATACGATTATGGCTGCCCTCCTGCACGATGTTGTCGAGGACACTGAGGTCACGCTGGATGAGATCCGACAGGAATTCGGTGACGAAGTTGCCCGTTTGGTCGATGGCGTCACGAAGCTGCGCCAGATAGACCTCCTGAGCCGTCTCAGGGAAGGCACTCAGAAGGGGCAGCCAGATACGCGTGCCGAGAGCCTGCGCAAGATGTTCCTGGCCATGGTGGATGACGTGCGGGTGGTGCTCATCAAGCTTGCTGACCGCCTGCACAACATGCGGACACTCGGCGCCATGCCAGAGCACAAGCGCCGCGAAATTGCGCGTGAGACCCTGGAGATCTTTGCTCCCCTCGCCAACAGGCTAGGCATCTGGCAAATGAAATGGGAGCTCGAGGATCTTTCACTGCGCTACCTGGACCCGCAGGCGTACAAGGAAATAGCCCGCCGGCTCGAGGAGCGCCGCAAAGATCGCGAGGAGGAAATTCAGCAGCTAATCGCCATCGTCCGCGAGCGCCTGAAGGAGCAGGGCATCGAAGCAGACGTAACAGGGCGGGCAAAGCACATTTACAGCATCTACAAGAAGATGCAGCGCAAGGAGCTCGATTTCGACCATATCTACGACATACGGGGGCTCCGGATCATCGTAAACACCGTGCCGGATTGCTACGCGGCCTTGGGCGTCGTGCACTCCCTCTGGCGGCCAATTCCAGGCACCTTCGACGACTACATCTCGACGCCCAAGGACAACATGTACCAATCCCTGCACACGGCTGTTGTTGGCCCTGGAGGCAAACCCTTGGAGGTGCAGATCCGCACGTGGGAGATGCACCGTACGGCGGAATACGGCATTGCGGCGCACTGGCGCTACAAGGAGCCTGGGGTCAGCAGGGATGTCGTCTTCGAGAACAAGATCGCCTGGCTGCGCCAGCTCATGGAGTGGCGCCAGGACGTCACGGATGCGCACGACTTCCTTGAAGGTCTGAAGACAGACGTCTTCCGGGACCGGGTCTACGTCTTTACCCCTAAGGGTGATATCATTGATCTTCCAGCTGGCAGCACGCCGATCGATTTTGCCTATCACGTGCACACTGAGATCGGCCATCGGTGCCGCGGGGCGAAGGTAAACGGGCAACTCGTCGGCCTCGACTACCAGCTGCGCAATGGAGACCAGGTCGAGATCCTGACCGCAAAGCGCGGTGGCCCCAGCCGGGATTGGCTTAACCCCGATCTCGGCTTTGTGCGCACGGCTCGGGCCCGCCAGAAGATAAGGGCCTGGTTCAAGAAATTGGACCGGGAGCAGAATATCTCCCTCGGGCGCGAACTGCTCGAGCGCGAGCTGCAGCGCTTGGGCTACCACGGGACGCTCGAGCACGTCGCCTCGATCATGGGCTACCAGAATGCCGACGACCTCTTCGCCGCACTTGGCTACGGCGACCTAAACACACAGCAGATTGCTGCCCGGCTTGCCGAGCTCGAGGAGAAACCAACCCTTCCGCCTGAGGAAGCAACACCTTCAGAACCAGCTCCCATTTCATCTGACATACATGTGCGCGGCGTAGGCCGTGTCCTCACCACGCTCGCGCGCTGCTGCAACCCTGTGCCGGGAGACGAAATCATCGGCTATGTGACGCGTGGCCGCGGTGTTACCGTACACCGGCGCGACTGCCCCAACATCCTCAACACTGCCGAGCCCGAGAGGTTGATCGAAGTTCATTGGGGCAGCGACGACGGCAACACGTACCCAGTCGCCATTTTCGTGCGCGCCTGGGACCGCGGAGGCCTGCTGCGCGACATAGCTGCCGTTGTTGCCGACGAGGACATAAACATGAGCGCAGCCAACGTCGTCACGCACAAGGCCGAAAACCTGGCCACTATCACGGCAACGCTGGAGATCCGCAACATGGCGCAGCTTAGCCGCGTCCTCGCCAAGATCGAGCGTCTCCCAAACGTGCTCGAGGCGCGCCGCCTTACCGGTGGCTAAAGGGTGCCCGTATCGCCGCAGGGATAAGGGGGCAGCCTAACCTCGCGGCACAAGCCAAGCGGGCATTGGCTCGCTCTTGCTGACTGCCACTCGGGGAAAGGGCCTCTTCTTGCACCAGCTGAGCCCCCCGCGACGATCTGGCAGTGGGCCCTGAGCCTGTCCCAGCTTAGGGCCCACTGCCCGCTAGCCAGTGAAGGGGTGCAGATCGGCGCGTCTCACCGAATCTGTGCGCATGGGCCAAACCGATCCCAGCTTTTATAAAGCGGGGACGCTGACTGGGCGGCCCTGCTCAAGGGAACGGTTGGCACTCACAGTGACGAGGTGCGTGCGCAACGCATCCTCATAGGTGCTGCGCAGCCCAGAGGCATCTCCGGTGCGCACCGCCTCAATGAAAGCTACGGCCTCGTCGTAGTATGGGTCGTTGTGGCTGTCGTACGTTGTCCGCTCGTGCGCCCGATAGACGGTAAGGGCCCGGTTTGTGAGCTCCAGCCGCACATCCCTGCCGATGAGGTCCAGCCCGATCTTCCCCGCGCCTGGAGGCAGCAAATCGGTCGAGGCTATGTTGGCAATCGTGCCGTTCCTGAAGCGGAGGGAAACGCAGCTCGCATCCTCCGTGTCGTAGTCCGGCACATCCTGCATAAGGCCCCGGAAACCGTAGGCATGCACCTCTGTCACCTCCCCCAACAGGTACCGCGCAAGGTCGAAGATGTGCGTGGTCTGTTCCACAATCTGGCCCCCGCTCTGGTCCTTTCGGCGCCACCATGGCACCCCCGGCATGCCGCCAAGCCAATAGCCAAGCGCCATCGCAATTGGCGTGCCTTGCAGGATCTCTCTCGCCTTTGCTGTTATGTCGAGCCAGCGCCAGTTATAGCCGACAGCGGCGATCACACCCGCTTCCTTGATGGCAGCGAAGATTGCCCGTGCCCTTTCCTCAGTGGTGGCAAGGGGCTTCTCCACGAACAGGTGAATCCCGGCTCGCGCCGCCTCGATCTCCTGGCTCTCGTGGGCAAACGGCGGCAGGCAGATCCAGAGCGCATCGACGCCGCCGCGCTCGATCAGCTCTCGGTAGCTGTCAAACACCTGGCAGCCGGGGAAGAGGCTAACCACGCTTTCAGCCCGTGCGCGGTCAATATCGTGCACGGCCACGACGGAGACGCCGGTTAGCCGCTGCAAATTGCGCATGTGCATCTGTGCAATGCCCCCCGCCCCGATGAAACCAACGCGCACCACCATGAAGCTCCTCCATGCACTGGTCTCTTGCGCTTTGACACCGGCCCGCCACTGCTCCTAGACTAGCGTGCACGTTGTAGCCAGAGGCTTTAGCACGTGACGCTCCAAGAGGCATTGCGGCTCTACCTTCCGCCGGTGGAACAGGCGCTGCAGCAGATCCTAACTCCGCCGACGGAGGATTTCAAGCCGTTCTACCAAATGATGCAGTACCACCACGGCTGGCTCGATGAGCGCTTCCGGCCAACCGGCCAACAAGGAGGCAAGCGTATCCGCCCGCTTCTCTGCTTGCTTTGCTGCGGCGCCGCTTTCGGGCAGCCGCATGAACTTACACCGCTCGCCGCTGCGATCGAGCTGCTGCATAGCTTTTCGCTGGTCCATGACGACATTCAGGATCGCAGCCCAACTCGCAGGCACCGCCCCGCAGTGTGGGCCTTATGGGGGGAAGCGCAGGCGATCAACGTGGGCGATGCCCTCTATGCGGCCGCTCAGTGGTCCCTGTCCGCATTGGCGGGCAGCCTTGAGCCGACCAGGGTTTGCGCCTTGCGCAGCCAGTTCGACGAAACTTGCCTGCGCCTGTGCGAAGGCCAGTACCTTGACCTGGAGTTTTCCTCCAGGCCAACAGTCAGCCGCGAGCAATACCTCCTCATGATTGAGCGCAAGACAGCGTGGCTGCTCGGATACTGTGCTTGGGCTGGTTCTTTCGCTGCCGGGGTGTCGGAATCAGTCGCGGCGCGCTACCGGGAGTTTGGCCTGTGCCTGGGGCTTGCGTTTCAGGTGTTGGACGATGTCCTGGGGGTATGGGGAGCGGAAGATGAGACTGGCAAGCCCAGTTCCTCGGACATTGTGGAGGCCAAGAAGACGCTGCCATACATCGAGGCGCTTGCCATGCTCCCCGCCGATCTGGCACAGGAGCTTCAGGCTATCTACCGCGGTCCCGAGAGCACCCGGGAAGAAGCTGCCGTAGCGCGGGCAAGGGAGCTAATGGAGCAGGCAGGCGCCAGGAGGGCCTGCCTGAAACTTGCAGCTCACTACCATGAGCGCGCGGTGCAGATCCTGAAGGAGCTCAACCCAGAACCGGAGCATGCGGAGGCCCTCCTGGAGCTTGTGTCCCTGCTCTCAACGCGGCGCAGCTAGAAGCGGCGCAAGATCGGCATGGCAAGCGCCACCAAGGGCGGGAGCGCGAGCAAGAGGAGTTCCCTTTGCCAAGATGCCCGGCGCCAGACCACGTAGGAATCCACAAGCAGGTCGCCACTAAGAACGCGCAGGATAGCGATGTGTTCCTCATCGGCTAGCGAGTGCGCCACCACGACATCACGTGGCGGCCCCTCATCCAGCTGCAGGGCTTGTTCCTGCCCTCCATCGAGGCTGACGCCAACCTTCGCTGGCCCGGCGGCCCGGATTGCCAGCTCTGTCCCACGGAAGCGAAGCCTCACTGACCCGCTACTGCCCTCCAGCGCTCTGCCGCACTGAAACTGCTCACCTTTGCGCTGCCGCCATGCCCCTTCATAGGAAATGGCCCAGTGCTGCTCCTGGTGCCTGCCCAGGCCCAGCACAGGCTCAGAGTGCGCAAGTGCGGCCAGCGCGTAATAGACGGGTAGCGGCGTGAAATCCGGCTCCAGCATCCGGAAGTAGTACATCGGCTGATCTCGCTCAGCATCGGTGGCACGCTTCAGGTACCAGAAGTTGATCACGCCGACCCATGGCCACTCGAGCTGCGCCCGCCTGTAAGCCGCCACGGCGTAGGCTGCCTGCTGCTCCAGAGTGACGCGCCCAAACATGGGCCAGGCGGGGTGACCCAGCGGGATTGCATTCCAGTTCATCTCCGAGATCCAGATCGGTTTCTGAGCGTCCCCATTCTTGACCATAATGTCCCGGATGTAGATGGGCCGCGAGTAGTTTATGACCCGCGGGCGCATGCGCCGGTCATAAGGCCCGCTCCACAAGCCATAACCCTGCACGCTCATGATGTCGAAATAAGGGGCAGCACCGGCGTCGTACATCCTCTGCAGGAAAATGAGGTCGCTCATGCCGTGTGGATACAGATCGTTTTCAATTGTGGCTGCAAGCGCGCCGGCAACTATGACCACTTCGGGATCCACTGCCTTGGCGCGTGTGTAGGCCACGCGCAACAGCTTTGTGTACTCCTCCGGGCTCACGGGGCGCTCTCCCCACTCTGGGTAGATGTTGGGTTCGTTCCAGATCTGGTAGTAACGCACCTTTCCCTTGTAGCGGCTTACTACTGCAGCGACGAAATCCCCAAAATCCTCGAAGTTATCGGGAGGAGCCAGTGTGCCCCCGGCATCCCCGCTTGCCCGGCTCCAGGCTGGCGGGTTGCTCAGCCGCACGATGAGCTCGAGGCCGTACTTCTGCGCCAGGGAGACAATCTCATCGTACTTCTGCCAGGCCGACTTGTGGGGGACGGTCCTGCGATCCTCAAAATCCCCCTTGCCGTGGATCTCGATGTCTTCCCAAGGGAACTCCTGCCGAATCCAGTGAAAACCCGCAGCCGCAATCATCGCCACGGCTTGCTCGCGCTTGGATGCTTCCACCTCCTGTTCCAAGAAAGCATTTACGCCATACGGGTTGACATCAGCATGACAGATGGCCTCAAACGGGGCACCATCTGGCTGCCGTAAGGGCAGCGCGCTCAGGAGGTGAAACACACCGCGCAACTGCGGGAGCAGCTCCTCCTCCCCGGTCCACCTCCAGAGCAGCTCTCGCAGGGCTGTGCCCCAACAGGCAGCAACCCCTGCAACACCCAGCCCAAGCCCGATGAGCAGCCAGATCGCCAAAACCTTTGACCTAGCCACCAAGGCCTCGCCTCAACCGCCACCCCGTCAGCACCAGGGCGCAGCAAGCTAGCACCGACAGACCCGAAAGGCCAAGCCCGATGGCGAAGGACAGCGGGCGGTACCAAAGCTTGACCTCGTGACTGCCGGCGCCCACCCGCAGGCAAGTGAGGACACCCTGGCAGCTCACCAGACGCTCCCTTCTGCCATCGACCGTGGCCTGCCAGCCGGGGTAGTGCACAAGGGAAAGGACCAGCACCCCGTCGGCGTCCGACTCGACCTGCAGATCCAGGGATTCCTCAGACCAGCGCTGCACGCGCACCCGGCCTTGCCCGGAGCCCGGAAGCGGCCCCGGCTGAAGCCCGGCAGCAACGAGAACCTCGCTGTAGGGGTCAAACCCAGGGTCAGCAAGAAGACGCAGCACCTCCTCAAAGCTGGCAGCAGCCCTTGTCCGATACACAAGCCAGGCAGGCGGGTGCTCCTGCAGGACCTCGTACACGGCCGGTAGCCCCCCCTTCCTCAGGGAGAGCCCCCTGTCTTCCGAAAGCGGTTCGGCAGCAAGAACGTAGCGCACCGCAAAGAGCTGCCAGGCTCGCCAGGAGCCAACTTCCCTCAGGACGCGCTCGACAGCTTCGAGGCGAAGAGGCGTGTTGCCGGTGATATCGGGCAAGCCATAAAGGAGGCCGGCGTTTGGCCCCTCCGGCAGGCCGACGCCGCAGATCCGCTGGCCAGAGGCAAGGCCCTCGCGCAAGAGCTCGGCAAGCGCAGAAGAGGGTCGGCTCACTACAGACGGCCCTTGGCCCAGGCTAAATCGCCAGTTGGCTGAGGCAAGGCTTAGGAAAAGCGCTGTCGCGAGCAAGGCACCCGCCTGCCGGCCTTGCCACCGGTTTTGGGCAGCCCGAAACGAGGCAACCGCCCACGCCAGACACCCCCAAAGGAGGTGAAAATGCTGCTTGAGAATGCCGCCAAATACGTTGACATCGCTACCTGCTGCGGGTGGCAAGAGTTGGCCGCCATAAAGCGCAGCAGCACAGGCCGCCAGGCCCACAAGCAGGCGCTGCACCCCCCATCCACCGCCGCGCTGCGCTTCGTCTCCCCAGAAGGAGCTCACTCCATAGCCGCTGAGGAGAGAAGCGCTCACGGCCAATAGCAACACGCTCCGCTCTTGGTTGCGCGAGGCCGCAAACCCTGGCAAGAGCGCCCGTGCCAGCGCGTATAGAGGCGAATTGCCGCCCAAAGCCAGCGCCAGACCGGCAGCACCAGAAATAACCCAGAAGCTCACCTCCCGCCACGGCCTCCGCCGCACTGCGTACACGGCAAGCAGCAGCACAAGCACGCCAAGGTAATGGGGCGTGCCCCCAAAATAGCCTGGGTATAATAGGCCAATGAGCTCATCCCAGCGAAGCCCGGCGCTGGCCTGCTCATAGGAAAGCCGTGCACGCACCGAGTGCCGGGCGAACTCCATAGTCGGGAGAAGCTGCACCGCGCACAGGCCCAAACCAAGGGCAATTCCGCCCACAAGGAGGACAACATGCTCCTTCCAGGCGCGCAACATACCCGCGCGCCACAGCCCGTACGCAGTGAGAAAGTAGACTGCAAGCAGCGCAGTCTGCGGGTGCCCTGCCAGCACCAAACAGGCAACCGCAGTCGCCAGCGCTACCAGCTTACGGCACATACCCGCCTTACCCGATGCCTGCAGAGTTGCAGCAAGCATCGCCCAAGGTAACCAGGCCGCGGTGCAAAGCACCGTCAGTTGCTGTATGGGGAAGGAAGTAATGTACCCGCCACAGCTATAGGCAAGGCTCGCCAGGACCGCCGCAACTCGGTGCCGGGTGAGGCGCAGCGCAAGCAAATACATCCCCAGGCCTGCCAGAGCCAGGTGCAGCAGCACCTGCCACTGGAGCAGGCCGTAGCTGAAAGCGGGGCCGGCAGCCACTGCAAAGGGCAGCTGCGGAGGGTAGAACACCGCCATCTGAATGTCCGCGAGCCCCGGCTGCCCGCCGAATGCGTAAGGGTTCCAGAGCGGCAGCTCCCCCCTGGCAAGCCGCACCGCCGCCAGGTAACGCAAAGGGTAGTACTGCGAAGAGAAGTCCCCCTCCGGGATGAAAAGGCGGTCCGGCCCGTGGCAACCCCAAAGCGGCCAGTAGACGAGAAGAGGCGCAAGCGAGACGGCCACCAGAGCTGCCCAGCGAGCCAAAGCGCGCCCCCACTCAAGCGTCACTAGACACGCTCGTGCAGCAACTCCAGCGCTGCGTCCTCCACTTCCTCAACCGAAATAGCGCGGATGCATTGCAGACTGCAGCCTGGAGGGCGCTGCTTCAGGCGGAAACATGGGCCGCAGGTCTGTGGGTGCCAAATGATGCGGTGCGGCACCTTGTAAGGCCCGTAGATCGCCGGATCCGTGGGCCCGAAAAGGGCTACCACCGGCGTACCCACGGCTGCCGCAAGGTGCATCACCCCTGTATCGTTTCCGATGAAGAGCTCCGCGCGCCGCAGCAACGCGCCACACCCTCGCAAGGAAAGCCGCCCGCATAAGTTGATGACAGGCACACCTGCCGATTCCGCCAACTGGGCCGCGAGCTCATGATCCTGTGGCCCCCCTATCACCACTGGGGTGCGGCCTGCAGAGGCGAGGGTGGCCGCCACGGCGCCGAAGCGCTCCGGCGGCCAGCGCTTGGCCGTCAAGGCCATGCCGGGGTTGATACCGCCTCCTGGAGCGAGCACTACTAATGAGCCCACGTCCGGGGGCAGAAGCCGGCGAACTTCCTCCTCGTCGCTGGGTGAGACGTAGAACTCCGTGCGCAAATCCGCCTCTTCCACCCGAACGCCCACAGCGCGCGCCAGGTCCAGGCATGCCTCAGCCTCCTGCCGCCGTGGCCGGATTGGCACACGAACCGTGAGCGCAACTCCCCTCCCCCGTTCGTCGGGCCCGATACGGTCACGTATCCCAGCCAGCCAGGCAACGAGCGAGAAAAGGGGCGAGCGCTCCAGGACAAAGCAGGCATCCCACCTGCCGCGCCGCAGCCGCCGCGCCAGCCGCAAATAAGCAGCAAGAGGCCTTGGCCGACCGCCAACGATAGGCCCGGCGTCGACGAGCTCATCCAATTTTGGGTTGCTCTCTAGAACAGCGCGAGACCATGGGCCCACTGCGTAGCCAATCCGCGCCTGGGGCAACGCCCGCCGCAGCGCAGAAACGAGGGCCGTGGACTGCAATACGTCCCCAATGCAACAAGGCTTCAGTATGAGGATGGAGCGCCAGTCCTCCAACCTGGGCGGCCGCGGCCGAAACAGCGGCCGTAGCAGGCTACACAGGAGCTCAGTGGAATCCTTGTACCGTAGAGAGTCAAGGTACTTCATTTGCGTGTTCTTTGCCCCCAGAGTCACTTTTTGCGGGTCGTCACACGGTACGGGGGCGCGCTCATGGCCATGATCATGCAGCGCGTCTTGTCCATAAAGCGCACCTTCAGGCGCATATCCATATCAAGCTGCTCCAAGTTCATCCCAGTCGTGATCACCGTCGGCAGGAGGGCATTGAAACGGTATTCCAGAAGCTGGTAGAGCTTCTCAAGCGCCCAGCCCTTCAGGGCGCTCGGCTCCAAATCATCCAAAACCAGGAAAGGCACTGCACGCACCTTCCGCAGCCGCTGCTCCAAAGGGCCGGTGGTTGGGTAGTTGTACGACGCACGAAGGTAATCTAGCAAATCGGCCACCACCACGAAGAGCACCGAATCCCCG
Source organism: Anaerolineae bacterium (assembly GCA_028275325.1). Lineage (GTDB taxonomy): Bacteria > Chloroflexota > Anaerolineae > DRVO01 > DRVO01 > JAPWUW01. The sequence continues at coordinate 26,232 of JAPWUW010000005.1, forward strand.
TGCATGGCGCGGACATTGGCGATTGCCGCCGCGAGGTGCGTTTTCCCGCAATACGTTGGCCCCATGAGCACCAGCCACCCGTGCGGATGGTTTGCATATTCCTGAGCCGCGACCAGCGCATCTCGAATGGAGATATACTCTGGCTGCGTGAGCTCTTCCTGCCGTGTGCTGAAGTTATCAAAGGTCTCATTAGCATGAAGCGCCAGAGTATTGAGCTCTTCCAGCGTGGCGATCCCCTCGCTGCGAAAGTCCGGCGCGCTGATGGCGACCAATCGGACAAGCGAGCGATCCATCAGCCGCGAGCGCAGCCGGGGGTCCAGGTCCTCGAGCGGCACGTTCGTAGTGAGCACTGTGGGTAGCCTGTTGTTGTAGCGGTAGTTAAGGATCTGGTAGAGCTTCTCGAGGGCCCAGGGAGTTGTGTTCTGCGCACCCAGGTCGTCGAGAATAAGATAAGGGGCGGTCCGCACCTCCTCGAAGCGCTGGTCATAGCCAATGGCGCTTTGCGGGCCAAAAGCCGCCCTCAGGTGATCCAGCAAGTCCGGAACCACCTGAAAGAGCACAGGCCGCCCCATGCCGATCAGGTAATTGGCGATTGCTGCGGCAAGATGGGTCTTGCCGCAGCCAAACGTGCCGGTCAACAGGAGCCAACCTTCCGGGTTGCGGGCATACTCTTTGGCCGCCTCCAGGGCAGAGCGCAGCGTTTGCCGATGTCGTTTGCCTATCCCCGCTCCCTCAACCCGGAAGTTGGCAAAGGTCTTCTCCGCCAGGTGGCCAAGGTGAGAGAGCTCGCGCAAGCGACGCGCTCTTTTCTCGGCCAGTGGGCCCTTCTGACACGGGCAGGGATAGACACGCCCGTAATCTGGGTGTCCAACAGGGACATCAAGGGTTATGTAACCCAGGCCCCTACAGATGGGGCACGGCACATCAGGATTCCCTGTATAGCTTGTATTCTCCTTCGATATAACGTCTTCGTCTTGCCTCTGCATCCTCTACATCGACTCTGCGCTTGCCCTCGCGTTCCCAACGCTCCAGTATGGCCCGCACGTAGCGCCAGCTGCGGGCGTTGCTCTGCGCCGCCAGACGAAATGCCTCCTCCAGCCAGTCGGGCGGGTACTTATTGGCTGCTTCCTCGAGCTCTTCCGCGAGTATTGGCTGAAGCAGCCCGATGTTTTGCTCGTACAGCGAGAAAATGTTGGGGCGCGGCGTCGGCACCGAATCCTCTTTGCGCAAAAGCACGCCGGGCAAAAGCTGCTCACCGCGCTCTGCTCGAGCCACAAGCCTTCTTCCCTGCCTGCTGTTGAGTACGTACCAGTACATGGCCCTGCCCTGCACCTGGCCAGCAAGCGCAATCAAGGTGCCACGTTCCACAGCCGCCCGCAAGCCGCGTCGCAAGGCTGTGAGAGGCTCTTGCCCAGTGCTGGCAAGGGAGCGCAGCAAGATCGGGTCGGCCTCCAGCTCATCCTGGCTTACCCAGCACGGCTTTGTGCGGCGCCGTTGCAGCAGCCACATCACGTGCAGGGTAACCTTCAACTCAGCCATGTCGTTGATGCCCGGCAAGAGCTCGCTGAAGAAAAGATCTGGTATTAGGGCAAAGGAAAGCTTGCCTTCGGGAAAGCCCAGAAAAACCTGCCTGCTCATCGCCAACTCTATCTGCCGGAGGCCCCGCGCGGGCTACACAACGACGAGAAACAGCCTCAGAACTCGAGGATCTCCTTCCGCATCTCTACTTCCAAGAACTGTGCCAACTCATTGCGGAAAAACAGGGGGACCACACCCGTTGGACCGTTGCGGTGCTTGGCAATCATCAGCTCCGCTATGTTGGGCTGCTCGGTGTGCGGGTTATAGACTTCATCCCGGTAAATGAACATGACGACATCAGCATCCTGCTCGATTGTCCCCGAATCCCTGAGGTCAGAGAGCATGGGGTGCTTATCCTGGCGCGACTCCACAGCTCTTGACAACTGGGAGACGGCCAGAACGGGCACATGCAACTCCCTCGCGAGCGCCTTCAGCCCCCGCGAGATAGAGCTTATCTCCTGCACTCGGTTCTCAGCACGAAAGTCACCCCGCATGAGCTGCAGGTAATCGACAACAATGAGGTCGACACCGTGCTCCGCCGCCAGCCGCCTTGCTTTCGTGCGCAGTTCCACTGTGGAAATGGCCGGTGTGTCATCCAGGAACATCGCCAGGCGGCTCAGGCTCCTGATGGCATGCTCCACGCGAGGCCACTCTTCTTCTGTAAGCTGCCCCGTTCGCAGCCTTTGCGAATCAATGCCCGTCTCTGCCGCCACAAGGCGCTGCACTATCTGCTCGTTCGACATCTCAAGCGAGAATATCGCTACCCTCTGGCCGAACCGTCGCGCAGCATTGAGGGCAATTGAGAGAACAAGGCTCGTTTTCCCCATCCCAGGCCTTGCTGCCAGGATGAGCAGGTCCGAACGCTGCATTCCACCCAGCAGACGGTCCAACTTGGTGAACCCAGTTGGAACCCCCACCGGCTCCCCTTGGTGCGTGTACAGATAGCCAATCCGCTCGAAGTATTGCCTGAGCACCTCCTGTATCGGCACAAGCTCCCGGCTTAACCGCCTCTCGGAGACGGCGAACAGAATCTGCTCTGCCCGATCGACCACCTCATCCACATCGGCCTCGGCAGCGCTGTAGGCAAGCGCGGCAATCTGCTGCGCGGCATCAATCAGCCGCCTCAGGAGAGCCGTCCGCTCCACAATGCGAGCATAGTGTTCGACATGAGCTGCCGTGGGCACGACGTTGAGCAGGTTTGCAAGGTACGCTGCTCCTCCAACCTGCTCCAGCTGCCCACGCCTTTCCAGCTCATCCGAAAGAGTGATGAAATCGGCCGGCTCCCGGCGCTCATGCAGCGCGAGAATAGCCTCGTAGATCAGGCCATGAGCCTGCCGGTAGAAGTCCTCCGGGCGCAGGAACGGTGCGACCCTGATGACGGCATCAGGATCGATGAGCAAGCTGCCGATGACCGATTGTTCGGCCTCGATATTATGTGGCGGCAGTCGCTCTGGCGGCGAGGCCACAGTTCCCTTTTCTACCCGCCGAGGTCATCCAAATCCAGGCTGTCGATGAACTCGCGGAACGGCTCCATATCCTCTGGCCTTGGCTCTCGCCGCGGCCCTTCTAGCCACGGGGATGGATCCGGCTCGCTTGCAGCAACCTCCATCACCGTATCGGCCACGAAAACGGGCACTCCTGCCCGCACCGCCAGGGCAATGGCATCGCTCGGGCGCGAATCTATGGCAATCTCCTCGCCGTTGCGCCGCACGTAGATGTTGGCGTAAAAGGTGTCCTGCCGCAGATCCGTGATGACCACGCGCTGCACCTCGCCACCCAACTGGTTTATGCAGCGCAGCAGCAAATCGTGCGTGAGCGGACGCGCCAGCACCGCCCCCTGCAGCTTGATCGTTATCGCCTCCGCTTCAAAGGCGCCAATCCATATCGGCAGATACCGGTTGCCACCCTGCTCCTTGAGCACTATCAGCCTGTGCTGAGAGATTAGGCTTACCCGAATGCTATCAATCGTCACTGGAACCATGCCTTGCCTCCCTTCGCCCTTCGACCGCTGCCCTACTCAGTAGGCACATTATACCATGCACGGCGCTGCAAATGCTCCTGCCGCGCAACGCCGTGCGCCTCCTGGGGGAGCAAGCCAACCCCGTGGCATGCCTGCTGCCTCGGCCCAAAAGAGCCAAGCAACGCAGGGACCTCTTGTGCCACAAGCTCACCCCTGCTAAAGCTCAATCTCACCCTCCAGGAAGGCAAGCAACAGGTTCACAGCCGACTCAAGGTCTCCAAGGTCGATCATTTCCGATGCTGTGTGAATGTACCGACAAGGAATTGAAATGACGCCGGTGGGAACCCCGGCTCGGCTTGTCTGTATGGCGCGAGCATCAGTCGTGCCGCCTTCCAGAACCTCAAGCTGGTAGGGGAGCCCGCGCTCCTCCGCCCTGCGCACCAGGAGCTCCTTCACGCCGGGGTGCGCCAGCATGCCTCCATCCCGCACTTTGATTGCCGCTCCCCCGCCAAGAGAGACTGCCATCGTGGGAGCCTTGGGAGTATCGCCGGTGGCCGTAACGTCCACGGCCAGCGCTACCTCTGGGTCCACGCCAAAGCCGCTTGCCGTGGCACCCCGCAGCCCGATTTCTTCCTGCGTGGTGAACGTGAAGTAAACGTCGTGCCGACACTCGCCCATTTTGCGCAATGCCAGCACAAGCGCTGCACAACCAGCGCGGTCATCCATAGCCTTGCCCACTGCGCGGCTGCCGGCCATGGCAAAGCTGCGATCTATCACGCCCATATCGCCGACACGCACCCGCACCTCGCCTTTCGAGGAGGCGCCGACGTCAATGAATAGCTTGCTCAGCTCCGGCACCTTGCTGCGGTCCTCGAGCTTCTCGCAACCGATCACCCCCACGGTGCCGTCAGCAAAGCGCACCCTGTTCCCAAGGAGCGTGAGGTTCTGCAGCCCACCAATGTTGCTGAAGCGCAGAAAGCCCTTATCGTCTATATGGCTCACGATCACCCCGATCTCATCCATGTGGGCGGCCACCATCACGCGCTTGCCGGGACCGTGCCGTATTGCCATGAGGTTGCCGAGCGCATCCACCCGGAGCTCATCGGCATAGCTTTCCACCATTCCGCGGATGAGCTCACGCACCTCACTCTCGTTTCCCGAAGGGCCATAGGCCTCGCTGAGCGCCCTCAAAACCTCTTCCACACCTTCCTCCACATCATCAACGACCTTTCCACGGTATGCTAGGTAGCCGCATAAGGCTAGCCCGCATGAGCCGGATGCAGTTCTCAAGGTCTCCCAGGTCGAGAATGCTCTCGGGCGAATGGATATAGCGGCAAGGAACGGAAAGCGCCGCTGTCGGAATACCGCCCCTTTGCAGATGAATGGCGCCAATGTCCGTCCCACCGACGTTGGGCTGTTTCACCTGGCAAGGAATCCCCTCGCGCTCTGCCGTGTCCATGAGGAGCTCCACCAGGCGCCGGTCCGCAACCACAGAAGCATCCGTGATGGTGATAGCGGGCCCAAAGCCCAGCCTGGTGGTCGGGCTGACATCTTCGCCTTCTGGCCGGGGGGCATCATCGCAAACCGTCCCCTCGAGTGCGAAAGCAAGGTCTGGGCAGAGCGCATAGGCCGCCACCTGAGCACCCCGCAGCCCCACCTCCTCCTGTACCGTGAAAACGGCCAAAAGGTCGAAGGGATAGCTCTCGGCAAGCAGCTCAGCGAGCACGCAACACCCAGCCCTATCGTCAAAAGCCTTGCCAGCCACGCGCCCGCTCTCCGCCGCCCCTTGCGCTCCGCCGGCGCCTAGCCGGGTAAAGGGCGTGTCGAAGGTCACATAAGTGCCGAGCGGAGCCGCTCCCAATGCCTCATCCTTGCTCTTCGCACCGATGTCGATGTAAAGCTGCTCCACCGGCAAGGGAGCCTCCCGCTCCTTCGGGCTCGTCAGGTGAACGGGTTTTGCGCCGATCACCCCGGGGATCCCCTCCGGCCCCACGAGCACCCTGTTCGCCAGCAGAACTCGTGCGTCCACCCCTCCCACAGGCCGAAAGCGCAAGAAACCGTTGTTGTCGGCACCGACCACCATCAAGCCGACTTCGTCCATGTGCGCTGCGACCATCACCTTCAGCCCAGACTGGCTAGCTCCCCTCTTGATGGCGATCAGGTTGCCGATCGTATCGACTTGCAGCTCATCCACCAGTGGCCCCACCACTTCCGCAAGTATACTGCGCACAGCTCCCTCATCCCCGGAGGCACCGCGGGCCAGCGAGAGCCTCTCAAGCAAGTTCAGATCCATACTTGGCTGCTCCTTGCCTCACGATGAAGAGCCCAAAGGGGCCCGGAACCTGCTCAGAACCCTTTCATCGAGCGTGGCCACCAGATGAGCAAGCAACCTGCCGGCACGCTCTATATCCCGCAAGCATACAACCTCCCCGGGAGTGTGCATGTAGCGCAACGGCAGGCCAACCAAGCCTGTCGGCACCCCCTCGCGCGCCACCTGAATCGCCCAGGCGTCGGTGCCGCTTCGGCCCGGGATCGGCTCCGTCTGATAAGGGATCTCAAGCCGCTTGGCCGTCTCCTCAAGCAGTGAGAACATCACTGGATGGATGTTGGGGCCACGAGCTATGCACGGACCCTTGTCCAGCTCAAATGTGCCGATATCGGGGCAATCCGGCGTGCGCCCAAAGGTCACGTCTACGGCAATCGCCGCGTCCGGGGCCACACCGTACGCGCTGGTCATGGCACCCCGCAACCCGACCTCTTCCTGAGTCGTCGCCACGGCAAACACATCCCAACTGTGCTGCAACGCCTGCAGTTCCTGCAAGCAGGAATACAAAGCTGCCACCCCGGCCCGGTCATCCAGCGCCTTGCTCATTACGAGCCCGTTGCGCAGTTCCACGTAGCCCCGGCGCAGGGTAATGAGATCCCCCACTCGCACGTAGCGCGGCAGTTCCTCAGCAGTCAGGCCAACATCTACGAACAACTCATCTAGCGGGATCACCTTCTCCCGCTCATCGGGCGGTAGAACATGTGGCGGCCTTGAGCCAATGACGCCCGGCAGCGGCACCTTCCCGTGCACGAGCACTGGTTGCCCCGGCAGGATACGGACATCAAAGCCACCGACTTGCGAAACCCGCAAAACGTGCGCATCAATCTTTTTTACCACAAACCCAATCTCATCCATATGGGCCGCAAGCATAATCCGCGGCGCCCGATCCGCGCGCCTGGTTGCGCGCCGCACTGCCCACACGTTGCCCATGGGGTCCACGCGAAGCTCGTCGCAGTAAGGGGAAAAGGCGCTGCGGACGATCTGTCGCACCCCTTCTTCATATCCAGAGGGGCCTGGCGCCTCAGTAACTGCCTTCAGAAACTCCCCGAGGGTCAATGTAGCCTCCCTCTTCCATGCCGCGTTGCTTGGAGCGCTGTAATCAGCCCAGCGCGCACTCGCTCAAGGTAAGCTTCGCGCAACATGTCCTGCCAAGCAGGCGAGAGTGCGTCCGTAGCTGCCAGAATGCGGGCCAACTGCGATCCCTGGCCATAAAGCCTCTGGCGCCGCAAGCGCACAAGATCCCTTTCGACGGCAGCAAGAGCTCCTTTTAGCCGCAATGGGGCCAACACCTCAAGCTCATCAGCCAATGACACTGGTTGAAGCCAACGCCTCTCCCTAACCGCACTCAACTGCACCCCCTATAGCTCAAAGCCTCACTAGGACTGCAAAGGAGCATAGCACCAAGATGGCTACAGGGCCAAGCACCCACTTCACTCGTGTGCCTTGCCAGCCGAAACAAACGCCCGAACATTCTCAGCGGGCACCCCCCGGCACAGTTCCGTCATGACATAACGTGCCCCCGCATCCACTGCTTGCTGAAAGAGCGCGCCAATGCTTGCCGGAGTACCGTTCAGCATATCTCGCACCGTGAAGAGATTCCACCACACGCGCATCCGGTCGAACAGCCAGGCAACGTCCGAAAGCGACAGGAACTGGTCGTTGCCAGGGTCGTATGAGTCAATGCCCAGCTCCACGAGAAACCGCAAGTGAGCCGGCCGCAGGAGCTCCGTGTGTACGCTGCGCTCGGTCGCTCCCAACTCTCTGTAGATCAAATCCCAGTAGGGAACCACGAACTCAGGCCACAGCGCTGGTGGAAGCGTCCCCGCCAAGTCGTCGGCGATCCCAACTGGGCCCGCTTTGCCCAGGCCGTTGCGCTCGCGCACGTAAAGCCGGAAAGCGACAAAGGTCTCCGTGACCACTTGCAGGAGCTGATGCGCGAGCCTTGGCCGCTCGAGGACGTCGATGTAGAAGTCTTCTCCTCGCAAAAGCACAGCGGAAGTGATGGGGCCCTCTTGACCATCCCCACAGGGGACTGGTGCGCCCAGCTTCGCGCTAATGACATCCTGCATCCGCAGGTAGCGGCCCAACCACCGGGAGTGGCGCGGGTCGACAGGCCGCAATGCCCGCAGGGCCGCTTCCTCCTGCAGAACCTTCCCCTGATTGCGCAGCATTGGCGGGTCGTCCTCTGGCAGCACAAGGTCGGCCCCCAGCTCTGCAACGCCCAGATACGCGGGCACGGATACGTGCGGGCCACCAATGTCCACGCCGTAAAGCGCCAGGAAACGCTCGCGCGCCACGATCTGTATGTGCAGCATCACCTCTGCGCGCGAGTAGTACTCCCCCAGCCTGGTCCCAGCGTATTCCGTCTCCACCTCTGGCGGCACCGCAAGCCGCCAGAGG
>JAPWUW010000078.1 GCA_028275325.1 Anaerolineae bacterium
CAGGGGCGCAAGGGGAACTGAGCGGGCTCCTGATGATGCGCAAATACCATCGGGATCGCGGCGATGCAGCTCGCCGGAAGGTTCTCATCCCCGATTCAGCCCATGGTACAAATCCGGCCTCTACAGCGATGGCCGGGTTTGAACCCGTTGAGGTGCCCTCAGATGCGCGCGGCAACGTCGACCTGGCAGCACTGGAGCGCGCTTGCGACAGCTCCATCGCCGGTGTGATGATCACCAACCCCAACACGCTGGGCCTGTTTGACGAGCACATCCGCGAAGTCTGCGAGCTCGTGCACCGATGCGGTGGCCTCGTCTACGGTGATGGCGCCAATCTCAACGCGCTGCTTGGAATAGCCAGGCCGGCTGACCTCGGCTTTGACATCATGCACGTCAACCTTCACAAGACCTTTTCGGCTCCGCACGGCAGCGGCGGCCCTGGCTCCGGGCCAGTGCTGGCTCGAGAGCAGCTCGCCGAGTACCTGCCTGGCCCCATTGTCGTGAAACAGGACAGGCATTTTGCGCTGCGCATGCCGAGCCGCAGCATTGGCCGCGTGAAGGCTTTCTACGGAAACTTTGCTGTCATGATAAAGGCTTACGCCTACATCCGGCAGCTCGGGGAGGCTGGGCTGCGCGCAGCGAGCGAATGCGCTGTCCTCGCCGCCAATTATCTTCAGGAGCGCCTCAAGAAAAGCTACCACCTCCCCTACGGCCGCCGCTGCATGCATGAGTTCGTGCTGGAAGGCCGCATCCCGGGGGCGCCAGCAATCCGCGCCCTGGACATAAGCAAACGGCTAATTGATTACGGCTTCCACCCGCCGACCAATTACTTCCCTCTCATTGTCCGCGAAGCGCTCATGATCGAGCCAACGGAAACAGAGGACCGCCAGACTCTGGATGCCTTCGCGAGTGCTCTCGAGCACATTGCCGAAGAAGCGCGCACGGCACCCGAGCTGTTGCTGGAGGCACCTCACCATACACCAGTCCGCCGGCCGGATGAAGTGCGGGCGGCACGAGAATTGCGGCTGCGCTGGTGAGAGCGCTGGCACCAGCCTAGGCCTCTGAGCGCTGGAGCCGATATCCGAGGCCGCGGACCGTCACGATATACTTTGGGTTGCTTGGATCTTGTTCGATCTTGCGGCGGAGGTAGTGGATGTACGTCTTGAGCCTGGTGCGCCGGTCTATCTCTGGCACGGGCTCATCTCCCCAAACCCTCGCAAACAGATCATCGTAATGAATCGTCTCATCCGGCTCCGCAAGCAGAGCCTCCAGCAATTTAGCCTCCGTTGGCGAGAGCGTCGAGGCAGGCTTGCCGGCGAAAATCACCCGCCTCTTGGCCATGTCCACCCCCACCCCTTGCCCAAGCTCGACATAGCGCGGCACAAAGCGGCGAGGCCTGGCGCCGGAGCGGCGCAGGACAGCCTTTACCCTGGCGAGGAGCTCAGCCAGGCTAAACGGCTTGCTGAGGTAGTCGTCGGCACCAACGTCCAGCCCGTGCGCCACATCTGCTTCTTGCCCACGGGCCGACAGGATCAAAACGGGCGTGTCGGCCATCTCGCGAATGCGCGCGCAGAGTTCAAAGCCGCTCATATCGGGCAGCATTATGTCAAGGATCACCAAATCTGGCTCGAGCTGGTAGAAGAGCCTGAGCGCAGGCCGACCGGCTGCCGCGGTGACCACCTCGTAGCCCTCGCCCTGGAGAGCCTGTTCCAGCAAGTCGAGCAAATCGGGGTCGTCGTCCACGATCAGAATACGGATAGATGTTTCAGCCACCTTCGCGCCTCTGCCCCGTTGCTGCCTTCCCTTACTCTATGCTAGTCTGTACGAGATGCACGTTTTGAGCCATGTGGACTTGCGGTGGAGCACGAGCAACGGCGTGGCGATGGCGCACGTTCCGGATCTGGGTGCCGGCCGCGTGTTGTTCGCCATCTTCACGCGCTTGGGTGGAGTGAGTGAAGCGCCCTTCCACTGGCTCAACATGAGCTACAGTGTGGGCGATGACCCTACAGCAGTAGCGGCTAATCGAGGGCTTGCCATTTCGGCTGTTGGAGCGCGTCCCAGCCAGGTATGCTTCGTGGCTTTGCAGCACGGCAACCTCGCTACCATCGTCACTTATCCCCGGCCGCTGCCGCCGGCAGACGCCGTGGCCACGGCAGCGCCTGGGCTGATCTTTGCCATGACCTTTGCCGACTGTCTGCCCATCTTCTTTGTCGATGAGCGCGTGCCCGCTGTGGCGCTAGCGCACGCTGGCTGGCGCGGCAGTGTTGGTCGCGTGGCCGTGGCAGCCTGGCGCGCTATGCAAAGCCTTGGTGCAACGGCGCAGACAACGCGCGTGTACCTGGGCCCGGGGATCCGCGGCTGCTGCTACCCCGTCGGGGCAGAGGTGGCCGAGGCTGTGGTCGAAATGGGTCTGTCCGACGGGTCCTGCCTGCTAACGAGAAACGGGCAGGCCTACCTGGACCTAGCCGTTCTCAACGGCTTGTTGCTTGAGGAGCAGGGCCTGAATGTGCTTGATACAGCGATATGTACTGCCTGTCGCCGGGATATCTTCTTTTCTCACCGCGCCGAGGGTGGGCGCACTGGACGTTTCTGCATTTTCGCGGGGATTCTATGACGGAAGGAAGGGCAGCCAGAATAGCCGCTAATATCGCCAAGGTACAGGAGCGCATCGCCAAAGCGGCCGAGTCCGCCGGGCGCCGCGCCGACGAAGTCCTTCTTGTTGCGGTCACGAAGGGCCGCGAGGCGCAAGATGTTGTTTGTGCCTTCAGGGCAGGCTTGCGCTGTTTCGGCGAAAACCGGCCAGAGGAGGGTTTTGCCAAGAGGCAAGCGCTCGCAGCGCTGCTCTCTCCGGAGGAGCAAGAGCAGCTCTCTTGGCATATGATTGGGCACGTTCAGAGCCGCAAGGCTAAGCTCGTTGTCGGCCAGTACGAGCTTGTGCACTCCCTGGATTCGCTGCGGCTGGCCGAAAAGCTGCACCGCCTGGCTGAGCAAAGCGGGCAGCGCCTGGCAGCCTTGCTGGAGGTGAACACTTCTGGGGAGCAGACCAAGTTCGGTTACCCGCCACCAGAGCCAGATGGCCGTCCTCATAAGCTTTTTCTCGAGGAGGTGGATCGCATTCTGCGGCTGGAGCGGCTGGAGGTGCTTGGGCTCATGACTGTGGCCCCGGTAGTGCCAGAGCCAGAGCTAGCACGGCCGTATTTCCGTGCGCTTCGGCTCATGATAGAATGGCTCCGTGAGCACTACCCAGAGGTCGCTTGGAAGCACCTCTCGATGGGCATGACAGACGACTTCGAGGCTGCCATTGTCGAGGGTGCAACGATTGTGCGCATCGGGCGGGCGATATTTGCAGATGAAAGCTGAGCTCTCACCCCTCGACCCGACAAAGCTCAGGATCTTAGTCGTCGGAGGCGGCACCATGGGCCGCGCATTTGCTGCCGGCTTGGTCGAGAGTGGCCTGCTCTCCGGCCGTCAAATCGTCGTTGCAGAGCCAGCGGCCCATAGACGCTTCGCGCTCGAGGAAGAACTTGGGGTCGAGGCAATTGCCTCCAGCGCCCTGGTGTCCGCCAAGGTCGATGCTCTCGTCCTTGCCGTGAAGCCGCAGGCCTTCCCGGCGGTCGCGGAGGAGCTGCACGGGCGCTTTCCCAAAGAAGCTGTCGTCATTTCGGTGATGGCGGGTGTGCCCACTTGGCGGATATCTGAGGCCCTAGCCCACGAGGCAGTTGTCCGTGCCATGCCAAACGCTGCCGCTAAGGTGCGCCGCAGCACAACAGTCTGGTATGCAGGGCCAGCCGTGACGGAGATGCAGAAATCCATAGCGAGCACCCTGTTGGGCTCCATCGGCTACGCGCTTGAGGTCGAGGACGAGAGCTTGCTGGATGTTGCCACAGCCCTGAGTGGCTCTGGCCCAGGGTTCCTCTGCCTGGCGGTTGAAGCCCTTATTGAGGGAGCAGTCAGCGCCGGGATGAGCTGGGAGCAGGCGCGGCTGTTAGCCGCGCACACGCTTGAGGGCACCGCGGCCCTGCTTCTGGCCCCAAGCGCTCACCCGGCGCTGTTGCGCGAAGCTATCACCTCACCTGGCGGGACGACAGCAGCTGGCCTTCGTGAGCTCGAGAAGAAAGCGGTGAGAGCAGCCTTCCTAGAGGCTGTGCTAGCTGCTTGGCACCGCGCACGGGAGCTCGGGAGAGAAAGCTAATGACAGTTTTTCTCGTCTACTTCATCCGTCTGCTCTTCACTGCTATAAACCTGGCAATCCTAGCGCGGGTCATTCTCTCTTGGTTGAGGGTGGACCCATACAGCCCGGCCGTGCAGCTGATCTACCAGATCACCGAGCCGATCTTGGGGCCTTTTCGCCGGGTTGTCCCGCCCATCGGCATGATCGATATCAGCCCCATTGTCGCACTGATCGTGCTTGAGATCGCCCAGCGCATCATCATCACCATGCTCCTTGGAGTGTTGTGAAATGGGCGGCGGCCATCAGGAAGCCTGTTTGCTGCGCGTGCGCGTTTCACCGCGCAGCAAGTCAGAAGGGATTGTTGGCCTAAGAGACGGAGTCCTTTTTGTCAAGGTAGACGCTCCCCCTTTGCACGGCCAGGCAAACGAGCGGGTATGCGCCTTGCTCGCGGAGCATTTGGGTTTGCCCGCGAGCAAGGTGCGCATTGTGGCAGGCCACAAGGCAAGGTCCAAGGTGATCCAGGTAGTGGGCCTGAACCCACAAGCCGTGCTCGCTTGCCTGGGGGCGACGAAGCTTGCAGACGAAGCGCAGCCGCAAGCACGCGGTTCCGGGGGCAAGGGCGCTCAGTGAGGGCTCGAGGTCGTTGCAGTGGGCAGATATGGTCTTGCTGAGCTTGTTGAAAGGGCGAAAGCGGATCTTGCCCGCCGTCTGGGCGCTCCAGCGGAGAGCATCACGGTGGTGAGCGTGATGGCCGCCGAATGGCCGGACACGAGCCTTGGCTGCCCAGAGAAAGGCAAAGTTTACGCCTCCGTCGTGACGCCCGGCCACCGAATTGTGCTTGCTTGCGGAAACGCGCGGTACGAATACCGCACCGATGGGCACCACATAAGGATGTGTTCCCATGAAGCTCGTTAGGAAGCAGCCGGAGGTTCGACCGGAATTCCCGCCCGCTGAGCCGGCACCGATGGAGGCTGCGCGGATTGCGCGCGGGCACGCCCAGCACCTGGCTGGCGAGCTCGGGCCAAGGCCAGCGGGTTCCGCAGCAGAACGAGCTGCGCTTGACTACGCCGAGTCCATCCTCCGCAGCCTTGGGCTGCAACCCCAGCGCCAGCAGTTCTGGGCCATGCGGTCAGCCTGGTTGCCCTTTCTCAATGCCTCGCTCATCGCGCTTATTGGGATAGGGCTGTGGCTTCTCCTTGGCCGTTCCTTACTTGCAACGTATCTGGGGGCCTTGGGCTGCGGTTTTGCCCTTTGGGAAGTGTATGCTCGGCTCAACTTTGGCTGGACGCCAGTTACTGGGCTTGCACCGCGCACCCAGAGTGGCAACGTGTATGCAGTCGTGCCCCCAGCTGAAAGCGAGGGCCGCCACGCGGTGCTCTTTGCACACGTGGACACCCAGCGGACACCGTTGTTCTCCCGTTCACGCGGCACGCTGCTTGCCTTTCTTGTCGTCTTCTACATCGGCTTCGCCATCCTGGCTTTGACGTTGGTGGCGCTTGTCGCATCTTGGTTTGCCGAGCTTGTGCTCCCGGCCTGGGCAGGACTGCCCGCCATCTGCGTGTGCCTGCTCGCCGCTGCAGCGATGTTGCAGGCAGAGCTGAGCCCTCATACTCCGGGCGCAAACGACAATGCATCCTCGGTTGGCTTGACGTTGGCCCTGGCCCAGTGTTTCCAGAAAGCACCGTTGCGCCACACCAAACTGTGGTTCGTCTTCACCGGTGCTGAAGAAACCGGGTGTGCTGGAGCTGCTGCTTTCCTGGACGGAGTGGCTGAAGAGCTGATGCAGGCTTATGTCATCGCGTTGGAAGGGGTGGGGGCTGCGTGGCCTTCGTACTCGCTGCGCGAGGGCATGCTTCGGCGCTACCGCAGCAACAGCGAGCTCATCCGCCTGGCAGAGCGCGTCTCGCGGAGTAAGCCAGAGCTGCGCATGCGGCCAGTGCGGCTGCCAATCGGCTACACTGAGGCAGGCCAGGCTGCCAAGAAGGGCTACCGCAGCCTGGCCATTGTGGGCACAGACGAACGGGGCTATCTCCCGTACTGGCATACCCCCAAGGATGATCCTTCTCACTTGCAGGAAGAGTGCTTGGCTGCGGCTTACGATGCCGTTGTTCAGCTGCTGCGCGAACTCGACCAATTGCCGGTCTCAATAAAGCTATCGGCCGTGAAGCCTCTCAGCCAGCGCAGCTAGTCTCTCCCCGTAGCGGATGCACTGGGCTCGCGCGCGGTCGTCGGGCGCGCCGATCGCCACAGGCCCGAGGTGATCCCCGCGCGGATCTCCCTGGAGGATCATGCCGTGCACGAGCATCGTTGTGAGAATCTCCATCACCGTTGTCTGCTGGCCGCCACCCAGCCCTCCAGCACTGGAGAAAGCGCCGCCTACCTTGCCCTCGAGCTGGCCGTGGATCTCGACGCTCTCGTCGATCAGCCTCTTGACCTCTGCAGCCATGGTGCCATAGTATGTGGGAGAACCGACGATGATCGCATCCGCTGCCAAAAGATCCTCAAGCGTTGTTTCCGTCACGGGCTTCACCTTCACCTGCGCTCCAGCGCGCTGCGCGCCCTCCGCCACTGCCTCTGCCATGGCTTTCGTGTTGCCCGTGCGGCTGTAGTAGACCACAAGAACCTGCACCGACATATTGGCCCTCCCAGCATGTCCTCGAAACGATTGTCTCAGCGCCGCGTGCAGCAGTCAACACAAGCTGGCCAGTCGGCCTGGCGGGAGCACATCCGCGCGCCTCTGGCAAGGCGAAGGCAGGGGTATGGCATCGCTTGCAGCTGGCTCTGGCCAGCCGTGCGGGTTCCAGCTTGACCGCTACGGCGTGCTCTGCTATTCTGGTCCGGCTCGTTGCGAATGCAGGCTTTGCAGTTGCGGAGGCAAGAGAATTGCCCAAGGAGCGTGTCGGCGAGCGCGTGTTTGTCTTTTTCAGCGAGAGCTACGCCTCGACTACAGCCACAGTCATCTTCACTGCCGATGGGACAATTGTCGTCGACACTCTCCCATTCCCAAACGAGGCGCGGGAGCTGGCAGCTTTTGCCCGGCGGGGTGGCCGCAGGGTAGCCTACCTTATCAACACCCATAGCCACTTGGACCATGTGGCGGCAAACTACCTCTTCCCGGAGGCCGAGCTAGTTGCACACGCCCGAACGCGGGAGGCTCTTGCCGGGCCCATGCGCCAGGCGCTGGCCCAGGCTGCGGCCACCTTTCCGGAGCTCAGGGATGTCGAGCTCCGCTTGCCAACGATAACCCTGCGCAACGAAGGCACCATCCGCCATGGCGGCATAACTGTCCATCTGTTGCACCTGCCCGGCCATACCTACGATGCGATCGGAGCTTACGTGGAAGAGGAAAGGACCCTCATCGCTGGCGATGCCGTCCTTCCACTCCCACACTTCGCAGGGGCCGACCCCGATTCCCTGATGCGGACTCTGCTCCGTTTGCGCTCTCTGAGCATCCACACAATCGTTCAAGGGCATGGAGACGTGATCCTCAAGGGAGAAGTGAAGGAGGCCATCGAGGCCAGAATCAACTATCTCCGCCAGGTGCGCAAGTATGTGGCTAGCGCCGTGGCTCAAGGCGCATCTCTGGAAGAGGTGCAGAGCTCTGGAGTAGAAGCTTTTGGTGGCTCTCGCCTCGATCTCGATGGCCTGACGCAACAGCTGCACGAGGCCAACATTGCTTACCTTTACGATCTCTACACGCGCAAGGAACAGCCATCAGCGCTCCGTCTACCGGCGGAGGGCCAGCAGTGAGTGCAAGTGACGCCAAAGCCGACAGCGCAGCCCACACCATGGAGCTCTACTTTGATGGCGGTTCCAGCGGAAAAGCCCGCCAGGCTTACGGTTCTTACCTGCTCCTCTCGCCTGGCAGCGGCCGGCTTCTCGCCCTGCGGATAGACCTTGGGGCCGGCCTTACCGGCAACCAGGCAGAGTACCAAGCTCTCCTCCGGGCGCTGGAACAGGCCCAGGTTATCGCCGAGAAAGGGTTTGGCGGCTGCCCGAAAGTGCACCTCAAGGTCTACGGCGACAGCGCTTTGGTGCTCAGGCAGCTCGCAGGCGAGTACCGCGTGCGTCACCCCGGCCTGCGCCCGCTGTACGAGCGGGCAAAGGCGCTTCTTGAGAGGTTCGCCTCGTACGAGCTGATCGAGCTGCCCCGTTCCCGGATCTACAGCCTGTTCAAGCACTGAATGGCCATACTTGTTGCCCCGAGCGTTCCTGAGGACTGCGGGCCCCTTCCGAACCGCGCATGTGCGCACCAGGCATTCCCGGGACTGCTCCGCAAGGGAAGCGTAACTGGGTGCAGTCTTTCTGCGCACTGGTCGGCCTTGCACCTTATTTGGCCCAAGCGGGAAGACAAGCAGGAGCAACCATTGCGCGGGGCAGAGGCGAAGAGCTCCTTCCTGAAGTTGAGTTCCAGGGCCTCGCTATGGTATAGTTCCGCCGAAGTTTGAGCTCAGTCGCTAGCAAAGGCGCAGAACGGGAGGAGTACCCGCGCGGCGCCACCAGAGAGGAGTGGCAAGTGGGTGTGAGTCGCTCCTGGTAGCCGGCGGGGAAGTCGCCCGGGAGCCAGGTACTGAACCGGCCCTTGCCCGCCGCAGTAGGTCCCACGGGGGCCGCCCGATAGAGCGGCAATGAGAGCCATATCTAGCCAGGTATGGAAACAGGGTGGTACCGCGTGAAGGGGGCAGCCTTCTCGTCCTTGTGACGAAAGGCTGCTTGTGTTTCCATGAGCACTTGCCAGCTGGGCTCACGCATTTCGAGCCTTCCGGGGAGAAGCGATGAGTGCACCAATCCAGACCACCGAAATGCCCAAGACGTGGCAGCCGGCACTCCACGAGCAGCAACTCTACGACTGGTGGGAGAGCAGCGGCTACTTCCGCCCCAGAATAGATCCGGCGAAGAAACCGTTTGTCATCTGCATGCCCCCGCCGAACATCACGGGGGCGCTGCACATCGGGCATGCGATGACAGCCACAATTGAGGATATTCTGGTCCGCTGGCATCGCATGATGGGCGAGCCCACCCTCTGGCTGCCCGGCACGGACCATGCAAGCATTGCCACGCACGCCGTGGTGGAGCGCGAGCTCGCCAAAGAGGGCCTGACGCGGTGGGATCTTGGCCGCGAGCGGTTCGAGCAACGTGTTTGGCAATGGCGGCAGGAGTATGGGCGGCGCATCACGGAGCAGCACCGGCGGCTCGGTGCCTCGTGCGACTGGAGCCGCGAGCGCTTCACGCTCGACGAAGTTTGCTCGCGGGCGGTTCGGGAGGCGTTCAAGAGGCTGTACGATGCCGGCCTAATCTACAGGGGGTACTACATGGTCAACTGGTGCCCACGCTGCGGCACCGCAATTTCGGATCTGGAAGTCGTGCATCGAGAGGAACAGGGCAAGCTCTGGTACATCCGCTACCCCTTTGCGGAACGGGATGGATACATCGTCGTCGCCACAACCCGGCCTGAGACCATGCTTGGAGACACCGCCGTGGCCGTGCATCCCGCCGATCCGCGATACAAGGATTTCGTAGGCGAGCACCTTATCCTGCCGCTGGTTGGGCGCCGCATCCCGATAGTCGCCGATGAAGCTGTTGACCCTGAGTTCGGAACAGGCGCGGTAAAGGTGACCCCCGCCCATGACCCCATCGACTACGAGATCGGCAGGCGACACAACCTGCCTGTCGTGGACGTGATGACGCCCGATGGCCGGATGTCCGAGGCTGCAGGAAGCCGCTACGCTGGGCTCGACCGCTTTCAGGCCCGTGAGATGGTGCTGAAGGACCTGCAAGCAGAGCGGCTCGTCGAGCGCGTGGAGGAGCACGTGCTGAGCATCGGGCATTGCCAGCGCTGCGATACAGTTGCGGAGCCGCGCATCTCGCTGCAGTGGTTCGTGCGCACCAAGCCCCTGGCAGAGCCCGCAATCGCCGCCGTACGCGAGAAGCGAATTGAGATCATCCCCGAAAGGTTCGAGCGGGTCTACTTCAACTGGATGGAGAATATCCGGGATTGGTGCATCTCGCGGCAGCTATGGTGGGGCCACCGCATACCCGTGTGGTACTGCAATGAGTGCCAGGGCCTCACAGTGGCAACGACCGATCCGGACTCCTGCTCGCACTGTGGGAGCAAGAACATTGAGCAGGACCCAGATGTCCTGGACACCTGGTTCTCATCGGGCCTTTGGCCCTTTTCCACGCTCGGCTGGCCAGAGGAAACCGAGGATTACCGCTATTTCTACCCCACGACCGTCCTCGAGACGGGCTACGATATCATCTTCTTCTGGGTAGCCCGCATGATCATGCTCGGCCTCGCCATGACGGGCAAAGAGCCATTTCGATACGTTTACCTGCACGGGCTTATCCGCGATGAGCAGGGCCGTAAGTTCTCCAAGAGCCTGGGCAATGCCATCGACCCTCTTGAGGTGATCGACCAGTACGGCACAGACGCCCTGCGCTTCGCCCTTGTAACCAACAGCACGCCCGGCAATGACACCAAGCTCTCGCTGCAGAAGATTGAGGCTGCCAGGAACTTCGCCAACAAGCTTTGGAATGCAGCTCGGTTTGTCGTCAGTGCGCTGCCGGCAGACACGCCTCCCGCGCAGGAACCGG
>JAPWUW010000079.1 GCA_028275325.1 Anaerolineae bacterium
GACTTGCCTGCGCCCTTGCCTGTCTTTGCTGATGAAGGAGCTCTCAGGCAAGTGCTCACCAATCTCCTGTTCAATGCAGTTGACGCGCTACCACGCGGCGGCACAATAAGGGTTAGAGGGTGGGCAGACGGTGGCTTCGTGTACATCGTCGTGGAGGACACCGGCGTTGGCATCCCGGCCGACCTCAAGGAGCGCATTTTCGAACCATACTTCACCACCAAGGGGGAAAAGGGAACCGGCCTCGGCCTTGCAGTTTGCCGCAGCATTGTCCAAGAGCACAGGGGAGAGATCGTTGTCCACAGCGAGCCCGGCAAAGGCAGTGCGTTCACCATAAGACTGCCGGCTTTTGCCGGTCGTTTATCAGAGGAGGGTGTGGAAGGTGTGGCCAAGGGAGCCAGTAGACTGCGTATTCTGGTAGTGGACGACGAACCTGAGGTTCTCGAGGTCTTGCAGCGAATGTTGATGTTGGATGGGCACGCTGTTCAGGTGGCGCGCAATGGTGCTGCCGCCGTTGAAACGGCTCGGTCCGGCGCCTTGGACTTGGTCGTTACGGATTTGGGCCTGCCAGACATGCACGGCTGGCAAGTGATAGCCGAACTTCGCCGGGCCAACCCTCGTGCTGCTGTCCTCGTGGTCACAGGTTGGGATGAGCAAGCGCGCGAGGATGCAGCGGAGCTTGCTGATGCTATCCTCACCAAGCCTTTTGGCATCCAAGAGCTCCGCCGTGCTATAGGTGCGGCGCTTTCCCGACGCCCTCCCTCCGAGCCAAACCGCGCCTGAACAAGAGCAAGCCGGGAGCACCTTACGGCTAAAGCACAGCGGGAGCGGAACTCGGCTGGGCTCATCTTGCTTGGAAACATACAAGCCCAGTACAATGGGCGCGTGTAGCCCCCATCGTCTAGCGGCCTAGGACACCACCCTTTCAAGGTGGAGACACGGATTCGAATTCCGTTGGGGGCATATGCGTTCCCCGCCTGGTGCGACGCCTCCTAGCGTTCTCAGGCCTTTTGCGGGCAGTATGCCTCGCCATTGACGGCCGCTCATTCACCCCTTATACTTGGCCGCCGCAATAGTATGCACCTTCTTCGCGAGGCATAGCGACGTGTTCGGTGACAACGGTGTGCTGCAGGAACTGGTGGCCATGTCTCAGGAGCTAGGTAGGCCTGAGCACCAGTACGTTATCCTGGGCGAGGGCAATACCTCGGCTCGCGTCGATGGAGGCTCGTTCTGGGTCAAAGCGAGCGGTTATTCGCTGGCCGGCATCGAGCCCGGGGGGTTCGTCAGGTTGAGCTTCCAGCCGCTCCTTGAGGCGCTTGAGCGCCCTGCTCTCTCGGATGACGACGTTTCGCGTGTTCTGCAGGAGGCGACCCTGGAGCCAGAAGGCCTGCGCCCCAGCGTCGAAAGCTTTTTGCATGCCGTCGCCTTGGCTGAGGGGGAGGCATGTTTTGTTGCACATACCCACCCGACCGCCGTCAACCGCGTCCTGTGCAGCATCCGCGCGCGCGAGCTAGTCCAAGGACGCCTCTTTCCGGATGAGGTCGTGAGCTGCGGCTGCGCCAGCCTCTATCTGGAATACGAAGATCCCGGCTTTGCCCTTGCGCGGCAGTTTCGCCAAGGCCTCGCAGCGTACCGGCAGGAAAATGGTGTAAGTCCGAAGGTGGTGCTCATCGAGAACCACGGACTCATTGCTCTTGGCAGCACAGTCAGGGAGGTTCTAGCTACAACCGCGATGGCGGTGAAGGCTTTCGAGATATTGTGGGGCGCGGCTGTGCTTGGAGGGCCGCGCTACCTCCCGGAACAAGAGGTGAAACGCATAAACTCCCGGCTCGACGAGCATTACCGCCGTGGCCTTCTGCACGCGCGCTAGCAGCACGTATACTGGAGGCCCAACACAGCTCAACTCACACCTACCCGGGAGGGCAGACGTGTCCGCAGCAGTGCACATTGACATTGGTGTGAATGGTGCTTTCCTCACGCGCCGGTGGGAGCGCCCGGAGAACTGGATGCGGTTGACCGCTGAACTGGGGTTCCCCTACCACGAGTTTTGCGCCGATGTGCTGGACCCGTTTTTCTCCGGCGATGAAGCCTATCAGCTCGAGACAGCACACGCCGTGTCGGAGTACGCGCGCAGATTTGGTGTCTGCATCTGGGATATCTACACTGGAGTGGCAACTCATCGTTTTCACGGCCTGTCCCACAGCCACCCCGCCGTGCGAGAGCGCATGATGAGCTGGATAAGGCAGAGCTTCCGCCTGGCCACCGCCATGGGTGCCCAGCGCGTTGGTGGCCATTGGGATGCAATCCCCGCCGAATACCTGGAAGACACGAGGGCCATTGCCGCGATTGAGGCCCGCACCACGGGTCTATTCCGCACCCTCGCCGATGAGGCCACCATGGTGGGCCTCAAAGCCATCTATAACGAGCAGATGTACATTCCTTCAGAAAGGCCCTGGACCATAGCCGGCGCCATCCAGTTCCTCCTTGCAGTCAACAAGGAGCGTACTGGAGTGCCGGTTTACCTGACGGTGGACGTCGGCCATCAAGCGGGGATGCATTATGGCCTCAGCGGCGAGGACCTCGACTACCGTGCCTGGCTGCGGCAGCTAGGGCCCTTCTGCGAGGTCATTCACCTTCAGCAGACGACACCGGACGCCAGCTGCCACTGGCCCTTCACGCCAGAGTACAATGCGCGTGGCCACATCCGCATGGAAGAGGTTCTGGCGGCGTTGGAGGATGGTTTTCGGCATGCCCAGACAAGCCCAGTGGCCACGGTCCTTGAGCCAGTGCGCAAGCAACTCCTCATCGCGGAAATCATCCCCGGCAGCACCACCACTGAGGCGCAACTTCTTCGCGACCTGGCCGAGACAGCCAGGTACCTGCGTCGTTACGTGCCGGAAGGGGGAATCACCCTCTGAGGGTATAAAGGCAGAGGTGAAAGAGCATGAGCCTACTTGGGCTGGACGTTGGCACCACGGGCTGCAAAGCAATAGTCTTCAGCGAGGAAGGCCAGATCCTCTCTTCAGCTTACAGGGAATACCCGCTTGTGTTCCCTCGCCCCGGCTGGATCGAGCTGGATCCTAACTTGGTGTGGCAGGCAGTTGAGGAAACCATAAAAGCCGCAGTCTCGGCTGCCCCACGCAAGGATCCGGTGCGTGCCCTTGCTGCCTCCGTACAGGGCGAAGCAGTCTGCCCAGTTGACAGTGCAGGCAACCCCCTTGCCAACAGCATCGTCACATTTGACAGCCGGACCCTGCCGCAGGCGGAACAGCTGCGGCAAGCGGTGGGGGAGGAGCGCGTCTACCAGGTGTCCGGCCAGCCCCTGCACCCGATGGGCACGGTCCTGAAGATTGCTTGGTGGCGACAAGAGCAGCCACAGGTGTACGAGCGGGCAGCGCGATTTGTGTGCTACGGGGATTTTGTCCTGCTCAAGCTTGGCCTTCCCCCGGTAATGGACGAGTCAATGGCCGCTCGTACGATGGGCTACGACATTCACCGCCACGATTGGTGTGAGGACATTCTGGAGGCCCTGCGAATCGACAGGGAAAAGTTGCCGCAAGTGGCTCAGAGCGGCACCGCTATCGGCGAAATCCCGTGCCGGGTCTGCGAGCAGCTTGGCTTGCCGCGAGGTGTCCTGGCCTGCACGGGTGGGCACGATCAACCGTGTGGGGCCCTGGGTGCCGGCGCTGTTTTCCCCGGCCGCGCAATGTACGCTATTGGCACTGTGGAGTGCCTGACGCCTGCCCTGCCTTCATTCAACCCTAGCCTCGGCAGGCAGGGCTTCCCTTGCTACCCTCATGTCGCCCCCGGTCAGTACGTGACCCTCGGCTTCAACTTCGGTGGCGGCTCCGTGCTTCGATGGTTCCGCGACAACTTCGCACGCGCCGAAGTTGAGCGCGCCCGGGAGACAGGCCGGGACCCGTACGACCTTATGTTGCAGCCTCTGGATACTCGCCCAGGCAAGCTCCTTCTTCTGCCGCATTTTGCTGGCACAGGGACGCCCTGGCTTGACCCCCTTGCCAAGGGTGCTATCGTCGGGCTCACGCTCGCGAGCACGCCTCAGGACATTTTGAAAGCTATCTTGGAGGGTACCACGTACGAGATTGCGCTCAACCTCCACAGAATGCAAGAAGCCGGGGTGGCAGTGCATGAGGTGCGCGCCATCGGCGGCGGGACCAAGTCCCCCAAGTGGCTGCAAATCAAGGCTGATATCCTGGGGCTCGAGCTTAGTGTGCCCGCTGTCTCGGAGGCAGCCTGCCTCGGTGCGGCGATCCTTGCCGGTTGCGGAGCGCGGATTTACGATGATGCTGCATCCGCCGCTGATCGCCTGGCGCGCCCAGTGGCGCATTTTGCCCCGGACGCGGTTCACGCAGCCCGGCATCAAGAGAGGCTGGCTATTTACCAGAAGCTGTACCCGGCACTGCGCGAAATCGTGCACGCTCTTGAGGCTTAGGCGGCTGGGGCCGCATTATGTCATTACCTAAGGAGAGTTTGCTATGGATCGAGAACAATTCCGGAACCCCGGGAAGAAGTTCCGAGATGCGCCTTTCTGGTCCTGGAACGACAGGCTGTCACCAGAGGAGCTTGTCAGGCAGATAGCTTCAATGGATGAAGCCGGTTGGGGCGGCTTCTTCATGCATTCTCGAGTTGGCCTCCTCACGCCCTACCTGGGCGAAGAATGGATGCGTTGTATCCGCGCGTGCGTCCAGGAAGCTGCGAGGCGCGGAATGTGCGCCTACCTCTACGATGAGGATAAGTGGCCAAGCGGGTTTGCGGGCGGCATTGTGCCAGCCTTGGGTCCAGAACATCGCGCCAAAGCCCTGTGCTGCAAGGTCGATAACAAGCCCACGCGCATGGCAGAGGCCCTTGCAAGGTTCATCGGCCGATGGGAGCAAGGCAAACTCGTGGGCCTGCGGCGCGTCACCACGTTCGAGGGGGAGCCAGACGGCCAAGCGTTCCTCACCTTCTACCCGCTGACAGCCATGCTCGGCGATACGTGGTTCCAAGGTTACACTTATGTCGACCTTCTGAACCCGGCGACTGTCCGCGCTTTCCTGGAGAGTACGTATGAGGCTTACCGCAGGGTTGTTGGCGATCAATTTGGCAAGGCCGTGCCTGGTATCTTCACCGACGAACCCTGTTACCTTTTTCAAGGGCTTTTTGCTGGGCACAGGTGGCGGCCGCAGAAGCTCGTCCCTTGGACGACAGGCCTCGACGAGTACTTCCGGCGCAAACGGGGCTACGACTTGCTAGACGTCTTGCCCAGTGTTTTCTTTGACGTGGGAGATTTTCGCAAAGTGCGTTACGATTTCTGGCGCACAGTTACGGAGCGCTTTCTCGAAGCGTTCAGCAAGCAGATGTTCGAGTGGTGCGAACAGCATGGCCTTGCGTTCACTGGCCACTTTATGGCTGAGGACACACTTGCCTCGCAGATAGAGTGGATTGGCGCTGCTATGCCCCACTACCAGTACATGGGCTACCCCGGGATCGACAAGTTGGCCCGGCACATTGACCAGGTGGTCACTTGCAAGCAAGTGAGCAGCGCCGTGGACCAGCTCGGCAAGGAGCGCTGCCTTTGCGAGGCCTATGGCTGTGCTGGCCAAAACTTTTCCTTCCGCGGCCGCAAGTGGATTGGCGATTGGCTCTACGTGCTGGGGGTCAACCTTCTGAACCCGCACCTGAGCCTTTACAGCATGAAAGGGGAGCGCAAGCGAGATTACCCGGCGAACCTTTTCTACCAGCAGCCGTGGTGGCCATACAACCGCTACCCAGCAGATTACTTCGCCCGGCTTTCCTATGCGCTGACGCAGGGCAAGCGCGTGGTCAACCTTCTCGTGCTGCATCCTATAGGCAGTGCTTGGACCATGTATCGGCCCGATGGCTCGCAGGAACTTGCAGAGTACGACGCGCAGTTCCAGAGGCTGGCTCGCTCCTTGCTGGAGTGGCACCACGACTACCACTTCGGCGACGAGATGATCCTGGCTTCGCATGGCTCAGTCGCTGAGGGCAAGCTGCGTGTGGGCGAGCAGCTGTACAAGGTGGTCCTCATCCCGCCGAGCGTGACGATTGCCTCCAGCACAGCCCAGCTGCTGCGCGACTTCGCAGCTGCCGGGGGCGCCGTCATTGCCATGCAGCCAGTGCCAACGCGGCTAGATGGGGTTCCAGAAGCCAACCCATTGCCCGCCAGCGCACGCGTTGTCTCTGGTGACGCAGAGCTCAGGGCGGCGCTCGATGAGCTGCTGGAGGAGCCTGTAACGATCGTCGGAGCTCCCACTCTCTGGTACCACTATCGTGTTGATGGCAGGCAGCACATCCTGTTTCTTGCCAACACAAGTGATGAGGATGGCGTTCTGACGACAGTGGCCTTGCATCAGCCCGGTCGGCTGGAGTCGTGGGATCTTCTGACGGGCGAAGTGACTGAGGTTCCCTGCGAGGCATCCGATGGAGACTGCCTCTTTACCATCGAGCTGCCGCCAGCTGGCTCTGCCTTATACGTGCTCGATACAGCTGGGGCGCCCTCCCAGCGCCGTCGCGCCAAGGCCCAGCCAGTGGCAACCTTCAGTGCATCAGGGCCGTACGCCCTCGAGCTCCTGGATGACAATGCCCTCACGCTCGACATGGTGCGGCTGCGGCTTGGCAACGAGGCGGAACGGGGCCCGATGTACATACTGGACGCGGATACCGCGGTGCGCGATGCCGGCTTCGGCACGAGCTTCGCGATAACGTACGAGTTCTTCGTGGGACAAATGCCGGAGGGTGAGGTCCATCTTGTGCTCGAGCAGCCCGAGCAGTTCCGCATTTTGGTCAATGGCCAGGAGTTGAGCGCTAAGCCGCTTGGGTGGTGGAAGGACATCTCGTTCATGCGCTTCGATATCACTGCTATGTGCACCGGCGGGCGCAACACCATTACTTTGGAAGGGGTCTTCCAGCCCGAGACCGAGCTCGAGGCATGCTATGTTGTCGGGCGTTTCGGTGTGCGCGCGCAACCCACTGGCAAGCGCAACCGTCTGACAGGGCAGACCTTTGCCTCTTACAGCCGCTCATTCAGCATCGAGAGCCTCCCCTCTGAAGCCATAGGGGACCTCACCGGGCAGGGGCTGCCTTTCTTCGCCGGCACGCTCGCGCTCAGGCAGAAACTCACGCTGCCGGAGCCGGCAGATCTTGCAGTGCTTGAGCTCGTCGGGCTTGAGGCAATAGTTGCGGAAGTGTGGCTTAACGGCCAGAAAGCTGGGGAGGTCTTCTGGCCACCGTATCGTGTAGACGTGACGCGCCTTGTCCGCGCTGGGGAGAACGAGCTCGAGTTGCGGTTGGTAGCAAGCTTGCGCAACCTCCTTGGGCCACATCACCAGCGTGGCGGCGACCGCTACTGGGTCGGACCGGGGGATTTCCGCGACAAAGTAAGTTGGGATGACGACTACTGGCTGGTGCCGTTCGGCCTCGACCGAGCTGTGATCACGTACTACGAAGAAGTGGAAGAGGGGTGATGACAATGTCGGATGCTTGGGAGCGCTTCCGCAGGGTGATGCACCCGCTTCCGGAGACCATGTGGGCCTGGCCCTTGATGGGTGTTGGCCTACAGAACCTCGGCAAGGATGGGAAGGCAGTCCGCGTGCCGCTGCCTAAGATCGGGCCCGACGAGGTCCTCATGCGCGTGGACGCGGTCGGCCTGTGTTTCAGCGACACCAAAGTGGTGGCGCAGGGGCCAGAACACCCCCGCATTCAGGGCAGGGACTTGCAGGCGAACCCCGTCATCCTCGGCCATGAAGCCGCAATGACCGTCGTGCGTGTTGGCAGCCATCGCTCAGGCACATTCCACGTGGGCGAGCGGTACATCATCCAGGCAGACATCGTCTACCAAGGACGCGGGCTCGCCTTCGGCTATGCGTTGCCAGGCGGATTCCAGCAGTATGTCGCCATCGGGAAGGAAGTCATCGAAGGTGATGAGGGCTGTTACCTCATACCTGTGCGCTTCGACACAGGGTATGCCGAGGCGGCTCTGAGCGAGCCCTGGGCCTGCGTCGAACACAGTTACTCGCTACACTACCGAGACCACCTGAAGGAAGGGGGCACGGCCTTAGTGATAGGCGGTGCGGCCGGCCAGGAATACAGTTTCGCGGCGCTCGCGCAGAAGAACCAGGGCCCGGCGCGACTGGTTTGCGTCAGCTGCCCAAGGAGCGTCGAGGGTGCTGTCCGCGCCGCATTTCCTCGTGCCGAGATTGCCAGCATTCAAGGTCCACTCTCTGCTGAGGGCCTTGGGCAATTGCTCCTCCGACACACGGGAGGGCGTGGCTTCGACGACGTTTTGCTGCTCGACCCTTCTCCGGCCGATGCACAGCTTGCATTGCAGGCCCTTGCCCCTGGCGGGGTCCTCGCCGTTGTGCAGACAAGGCCGCAGCCGCTCCCCAGCAAGGTGGACGTTGGCCGCATTCACTACGAGGGCTGGGCCATTCTGGGCACGGCCACAAACGATGTCGCTCAGGCTTACAGCAAGGTGCGGACCGAACTCAGGCCCGGCGGTGCTGCCCTGTTCATCGGAGCGGGTGGACCGATGGGGCGCATGCATGTCCAGCGCGCGATTCAGGCAAGCAGTGGGCCAAGGATTGTTGTTGCCTCAGACACAAGTAGCGAGCGCCTGGAGGATCTCGTGCGTACCTTCGGGCCCGATGCGGCCAAGAGAGGAGTCCAACTTGTGCCGATAAACCCCTCTGCTCTGGCCCCGGAGGAGTACGAACAACGTCTGCGCGAACTCGCGCCGGAAGGGTTCGACGACATTGTGCTCCTCGCACCGGTGGCGAAACTTGCAAGCCAAGCCGCAACTCTGCTGGCGCAGGCTGGTGTGCTCAACATCTTTGCTGGGCTTGCGCGCGGCTCGCTGGCCGACGTTGATCTCTCTCTATTTGCTACACGAGGAGTGCGCTTTACGGGTTCGAGCGGCTCGTTCATTTCCGACCTGAAACAGGTACTCAGCAAGGCCGAAAGCGGGGATCTAGCACCGGAGCACTCGGTGGCAGCCATAGGCGGCATACACGCCATCTGGGAGGGAATGGAGGCCGTCATCAACGCCCGTTTCCCCGGCAAGATCGTGATTTACCCGCAGGTAGAAGACCTGCCGCTCACTCCTTTGTCGGAGCTGGCCACCCGCTTACCCAGTGTGGCAGCGCACCTGGATCCACAGGGGCGTTGGACAAACAAGGCTGAGGAGGAACTGCTTCGCCAGCGGCTTGCGCTCCCTCAGGGGATTACGGCCGAGTGGCGGCGGTTGGTCGGCCAGAGTGCCATCGTCACGGGCGCTGCACAGGGCCTTGGAGAGGCTATAGCCAAACGCCTGGCGCGGGAAGGAGCTAACGTCATCGTCGCGGATATCAACTTCCAGCGGGCGCAGAAAGTGGCGAGCGAGATCGAGGCTGAATACGGCACCCGCGCTATCGCAGTGCTCATGGACGTGACGAACGAGGAGCAGGTACGAGCTGGGGTCGACCTCGCCGTGCGCGAGTTCGGCGGGCTCGATATATTCGTGGCCAATGCTGGCATTCTTCAGGCCTACGACATAACAGAATTCCCCACGGAAACCTGGCGCAAGGTTATTGACGTGAACCTAATCGGGTACTTCATCTGCGCTCGGGAAGCGGCGCGGGTGATGAAGCAGCAGCGCAGGGGTGTCATAATCCAGATCAACAGCAAATCCGGCAAGAGGGGCTCGTTCCGCAATAGCGCCTACGCGTCCTCCAAGTTTGGCGGCATCGGCCTGACTCAGAGCATTGCCCTGGACCTTGCGCCTTACAACGTCCGCGTCAACGCCATCTGTCCGGGCAATCTGCTCGATTCCCCCCTCTGGGTGGATAGCCTGTACGACCAGTACGCTCGGAAATGGGGCATCACTCCGCAGGAAGTGCGGCAGCGCTATTTGGCTCAGGTGCCTTTGGGACGCGGCTGTACCTATGAGGACGTTACAAGTGCTCTCGTGTTCCTTGCCAGCCCGGAGGCAAGCTACATCACCGGGGTTGCCCTGAGCGTGACTGGCGGCCAGGAAATGAACTGAGACGACTCCTATTGTCAAGCGGAGGGCAGCTAAATGCGCTGCCCTCCGCTTGCTTCAGCGCCCAAGAGCACTTTAGGCGTCAACGCCGGCCCAGCCCTCCTTGCCTGGCAAGCTCGAACCCGATAGTGGCGATCTTGCTTGGCCCCACAACGAGACGCACTCCGTGGCCGTTGACGGCCAACGATCGCACCCGCTCTTCCGCGAGAGTGAGCTCGTACGCAGCTATAACGGGCAACCCAAGCTCCAGCTGCGCCTCAACTGCACCCGCAGTCGGGTTATAGAACCGCGCCACAAGGAGCTCGGCGTCTTCGGCCTTCTTCAGGGCCGTGAGAACGAGCGAGGGCGGCGTTAGCCTGAGGAAACTCATCACTGCCGGAAGCTGAGGGTCCTTCGGCGTGTTGAGCAGAGGGAACGGCCGCGGTGGCAAGGCGAACCGCTGCGCAAGGGCAGGGACAAGCGCATCCTTCCAGTCACCCTTGTGGGGCACCAGGGCATAGCGAAAGGTGTAATCGCCGAGGCATTGGGCTTCAGGCGCTTCGATTTGCGGTCCCGCGTTGCCACGCCTCGTCGTGAGATCTGGCCGGGAAAGCCAGCCTACACAGCGCAAGAGAGTCAGCGCAAGAACCCCCTCCTCTCCCGGCAGCAATTCGTACTC
>JAPWUW010000080.1 GCA_028275325.1 Anaerolineae bacterium
AGGTAGACTGGCTTCTCAAGAAAGCTTTCTATCTCAGCGCGGGCTGCTGAACCAATCCGCTTGAGCATCTGGCCGTTTGCGCCGATGACAATGGGCTTTTGCGATTCCTTCTCGACATAGATGGTAGCTGCAATGTAGACGCGGCCGTTTTCTCGCTCTTTGAACTCATCGACCGAAATGGCCACAGCATGCGGGACTTCCTGGTGCAAGTGGTGCAGCACCTGCTCCCTAATTAGCTCCGCCACAAAGAATCGCTCCTGCCTGTCGCTAACCTGCTCCGCAGGGTAGTACTGCGGCCCAGCAGGAAGCTGGCCGATCACCCAGGCCAGGAGCTCAGCAAGGCCTTGGCCAGTGTGAGCGGAAATGAGGAACTGTGCCGGTGTTGGCAGCAAGGCCCCATACTCCTGCAACCGCTGCGATGCCACGTCGGCATAGACAATATCCAGTTTGTTCACCGCCAGGGCGACAGGCAGGGAGCTCAATTCGCGCAGCGCCTCCGCAACAGTTACATCCGCCTCTTCGGGCGAGCGGGCAGCATCGACTACCCAGATGGCGACATCACAATCGGCCAGAGCCTCCAGTGCCACCTGCACCATGTACTCGCCAAGCAGGTGGAGGGGGCGATGCAGGCCAGGGGTGTCGACGAATATCACCTGCGCGTCTGGCCGCGTAAGTATGCCGATCACCCGGTGGCGGGTGGTCTGGGGCTTGGAAGTGACAATGGCCACCTTCTGCCCGACGTATGCGTTGACGAGTGTGGACTTGCCGACGTTCGGGGCGCCGACAACGGCAACGTAGCCCGAGCGATAGCCAGGTGCCGTGGGGGCACTCTCCTCTTCAGGCAACACCTGTTACGCCTCCAACCGGAAGGGGTTGAAATTCGTGTGCCAATCGTAGTAATCGACCCCCTCCAGGCGCTTCAGGAAGGCAACAACATGGTACGTGAGTGGAGTGGCGGCTATCTCGACACCCACCTTGAAGATGTAATTGCTGAGCGCCACAGAGAGGAGCAGGGCAAAAGGCACCGCACCGGCGAACGCAATGGTCACGAAAAGGATGGTGTCCACACCCTCACCAACAACGGTTGACCCAATGGTGCGAGCCCACAAGTACTTGCCTCTGGTAGCGAGCTTCAGCTTGGCCAGAGTGTAGGAGTTGGAAAACTCGCCAGCAAAGTAAGCGATGAGTGAGGCAAGCACGATACGCGGCGTCTGGCCCAGGATAGCCGCGTAGGCTTGTTGGTGTGCCCAACCCGGTGCCGGCGGCAGCAGCCCGACCACAGCCAGGGTAAGGGCCATCAGGCCGGCGGCAAAAAAACCAGTCCAGATCACCCGGCGGGAGGCACGGTAACCGTAGACCTCGGTGAGTATGTCACCGAAGATGTAGCTGGCCGGGAAAAGAAGCGTGCCACCATCAAACGCGAACGGCCCAAGGCGAACGATTTTGGCCGACGCCACATTGCTTATCAGGAGCACCGCCACGAAAAGGCCGAGAATAATGTCGAAGGCGCGGTATCGCTCAGATGTTGAACCTCGCGGCGCCCCTGCACACGTGCTGGCAGCGAGTTCCCCGCCAGCGGGGGACCCTATGGATCGACCTGGATCTGTGAACTGGGTCACAAGCTCAGGATACCACGCCTGGGTGCTGCGCGCTACTGGTCCAAGCTCCAGAAGTGTGAGCGCGGGCAAGAGTCTCTTCTCGTTCGTTATGTCTTGGGCGAGGGTCGGCCAATGGGGAGCTGGTGGCACCCGACGACCCTCAGGCGGAGCGAGAGCGAGACTGCAGGCTCACGCCCCTGTTGACGGAGAGCTAGGTCAGGGCATGCAGTTCACACCGGGAGCGGCCGAGCGGCGTGCTCGGCTACTCCCGGTTGCTTCTCGTTAGCCCGGCGGTGGCGGAATCAGCCCTGAAGAGGAGAGCACTTCAGCGAGCCGCTGAGCTGAGGAAATGGCCGCGTAGGCCTCTTCCCACAGCTGTTCGCGCGATACGTAGCGCCGTGCGACACCCTCTTCCTGCGCGCGCAAGCCCACCGCCACAGCCTCGTGAAGGAAAACCTCCCTCTCAGTCATGTCGGGGACGATGTAATCCTCCCTGAGCCCCTTGGCCGCCGCGAAATCGGCAATCGCCTGCGCTGCTGCCAGGCACATCCCATCCGTGATCGTGCGGGCGCGCACATCGAGTGCGCCGCGGAATATGGCCGGGAAGCCAAGAGAGTTGTTCAACTGGTTGGGGAAATCCGAGCGCCCGGTACCCACGACGCGTGCACCAGCTTCCTTGGCCTCCCACGGCCAGATCTCAGGGACGGGGTTGGCGCAAGGGAAGACGATCGCATCCTGTGCCATGAGCCGAATCCATTCTGGGTGGATAACGCCGGGGCCTGGCCGGGAGAAGCCGATGCACACATCAGCTCCTTCCAGGGCCTCTCTTATGCCACCACGGGCGCCAAACCGGTTGCTGGCCTCTGCAACTCGCCACTTATCTCTGAATTCCTCCTTTTGGGAGGCAAGGTCAGCTCGGTCAGGGTGGATTATGCCCCTGCTGTCCACGGCCACGAGGTTGCCTATGTCGAAACCCATGGCCTCCATCAAGCGCAGGGTCGCCACGTTCGCCGCGCCAAAGCCAATCATGGCCACACGGATGGAGCGCATGTCCTTGCCGACAAGACGCAGCGCGTTGATCAGGCCCGCCAGGAGGACGGTGGCTGTGCCCTGTTGATCGTCGTGCCAGACGGGAATGGTGACTTCAGGATCAGCTCTTAGCTCGTCCAGGATCCGGAAACACTTTGGCTGCGCGAGATCCTCAAGGTTGATGCCGCCGAACGACGGCTGGAGCACTTTCACGATGCGGATGATGTCATCTGGGTCCTTGGTCTTGAGGCAGATTGGCACGGCGTCAACACCGCCGAGGTACTTGAAGAGCAGCGCCTTGCCTTCCATAACCGGCAGCCCGGCCTCTGGTCCTATGTCCCCCAGCCCCAGCACCCGCGTCCCGTCCGAGACGACGGCGACAGTGTTGGCCTTATTTGTATACTCAAAGACCTTCTCCGGGTCGCTCGCTATAGCGCGGCAAGGGGCGGCGACGCCGGGCGTGTACCAGATGCTGAAGTCGTCGAGCCCGCGTATGACGCATTTTGGCGCCATCTGCACTTTGCCGCGGTAGTAGGGGTGTAGCCTGATTGCGTCCTCGCTCGGCTGCTGAGCTTTGCGCAGTAGTGCCTGAACATCCCTTTCTGCCATGGAGAATCCTCCTGGCTCGCCAGTGGCGGCTCATTCTTGTGCGACAAAAGCGAGGGGAGAGATGTAATCCCCAAACTCACGCTGCGCTGCCAAGAGCCTCTCTTTCTGTTCGGCAAGCACCTCAAAAAGCACCTTTGGCGTGCCGATAACTTGCTCCTGATAGATGCGCGCGATGCGCTCTATCTTGGCCAGGTTCTCCGGAACGCGCAAGGTGAACTGCTTCACATAATCCTCAAGGCGATACTCACTCCCCAGAATCTTTTGGAACAGGACAGTGAGATCTTCATACCTGGGGATGAGGCCTGTTGGGGTGCGTATGGCTGGGATGTCATCGTGGACGCGCAGTTCCATCCACTTGAACCACACCCGTTTGTCCAGCTTGCTGTTCAGCCACTTGCCATCCCTATCGCGCAGGAAGTAATTGACGCTGAAAATGCGGGGAGGACGTGCGAGCCCTTGAGCTATATTCAGGTTGTCCTCTATGTAGCGCCCAATCGGAATGGACAGGAAGTCGATGTTGGACATGGGGTTGAACTCCCGCACGCCTTCAGCGCCAAGAGTGGCCGCAGTGGATTCGGATTCAAGCGCAGCTCCTTTCGTGATGATGCCGTGGACCCAGTCGAAAGCCTCTTCCACTGGCACCCACGTGTCAGAGTCCCGGCCGCCATATACGATTCCTGCCACTGGCACGCCCATTGGGTCGTTGAGGCGGCTATCCAAGTTCTCAAGCATCTCCAAGGGAAAAGTGAAGCGCGCGTTGGGGTGCGATGGAGGGATCTCCCGGCCTTGGGTGTCTTTCTTGCCTGGGTACCATGGGCCAGAGTGGTTGATGCCGCGCTCCGGCATTGGTGTTCCTTTCCCGATCCAGTACGGCTGCCCATCCTCGGTGACAAGCACGTTGGAGAATATCACTTCGCCTGGCGTATGAAGTGCCTTCCAAATGGCAGGGTCGTCTTCGGCGTTGACGCCCTGGATGATGCCGAAGATGCCGCGTTCCACGTTAACTGCTCTCAGCTCGCCATTGATATTGCGCAAGTAGGCAATATCATCGCCAACAATTGTCTCGCCCTCCATCATGGATGTGGAGGTCTTGCCGCAAAGGGAAGGGTACGCGCCAGTGAAGTAGCTCACGCGGCCGTTTGGGCCGTGAATCCCCATTATGAACATGTGCTCGCAGAGCCAGCCTTCCGCTGAGGCCCGCCGGATGGCTAAGCGCATGGCGAGTTTTTTCAGACCTATAGTGTTGCCTCCGTATTGCGTGTTAACGCTGTACACTATTTCGTCGATAATGTCGATATAGACGCGCCGCAGGTGAACGTTCTTAGAAACCCCATTTTCCAGCTCTCCTGCCGAGTGCACAAAGCGGAAGAAATCTGCCTTTGGTCCGAGCCGCACGAACTCATCATAGGCCTGGCGATACAGAAGGTCCTCGTTGTGAGCGACATAGGCAGAATCGGTGAGCTGTACAGCCAGGATGCTGAACGGCGAGCGAAGCGGGCCAAGCGAGAAGAAACGGACGTACATAGTGTGCCCACGCATAATCCCGCGCAAAAGGCGATCAATATCCGCTAGCGCTTCATCGCGATCCTTCGTCTCGAATGTCGGGCCAAGCTCCATTCCCTTGGGCAGCAGAATGCCCGTGTTCTTGCGGTCCCGAGCCTGGTCATAGTAGCCATCGAAGTGGTATGTATGTCCGGGAGTGGCCAAGGGGTGCTCCTCGCCGCGCCGAATTGCCTCCTCGCGAATGAAGGCGATGTCCTCCGGCGCATCGGTGCACACGAAGACGTTCTCGGGCTCGCACTTGGCAACGAATTCCGCGATGAATGTGAATAGCTTGTCATTCTGGATGCGCTCGATCCTCTCAAATGCAACCTTGTCGAGCCTGCTTTCTAAGTATGACCGGGCCTCCTTAGGGTTTCTCACGTCTGTATCTCCATTCTCTAGGATTCCTGTGTACGGACGGTCCCTCTGCCCCTATGGGCCTCGCAGGACGCACAGCAGCGCGTGTGGAGCGACCAGCACTTCTGCGTCGCGCCGCGTCACAGCCGTTGCGTACTGGAGCGCCTCTTCCATGGTTTCAGCAGCGCGCATATGGCAGGCACGAACTGCTTCCGGGCAGCTAGTGCCGACGAATATCACTGAGTGCTCGGCCAGTACTCTAGCGAGCATGTACGCCCTCTGCTCGCCAGCTGCCGTCGCACGGTTGCGAAGCTCCTCGATCAGGCCTTCTGGGGAGGGGGCTCGCCTAAGGGCCTCGAAGAAGCGCTGTTCGCCAAGCCCCTGGCCCGGGCCTTCTTCGGCCCTGGCCGGTATAATGATGACACCACCGGGCCGCAGGACAGGGCGGGGGGCAAAATACACGTAGGTGGCGGCACGCGAGGCCTGGTAGAGATTGGTGTCCTTGGGGTGGCCCACGCCTGCAATCACGATATCGTACTGCTTGGCAAGCTGGATCTCGTACATGTTTCTGGCTGTGGAGACAAGTTCAGCAAAGGCATGCGTTGGCTCACCCGCCCCGATTGCTACTACCCGCCCGAGAGAATCCCTGACGATATTGACTATAAATCGCAGCCCAGCCCTTTTTGCGGAGGTGGTTATCAGTTCGTGGAACGGGTTCCCTTCGATATTGCCAAGCCGGGCCCCTGGCCGCTCGAGCATTCTCGGCGAGTGGCTTGCGGCAATTGTTTCCTCACCGCCAGCACCGATCGCCACAGTCTTGCGGCCACCAGAGTACCCTGCGTATTGATGCGGCTCGACAATACCTGTGGCAATCACGAGGTCAGCGTCGACTACCTCGTCGAACACCCAGAGCGGGATGCCATCGTGTTCCCCGAGGTAGCGTAGCCGCTCGTGGTCTTGCGGCACTGAATCGACCACCTTATATGTGCGCAGGACTGCATCGCCCAGCTTGGCTCGCTTTTCCTCCACGGTCGTTGGCCGGTGCATGCCGATGCCGCAGACCAAGGTCACTCCCTGAGCGCTCACACCTGCCCGAGCTAGCTCCGAGAGCACTGCTGGCACAATCACTTCGTCACCAGCGGCGCGCGTGCTATCTGTGAAGACAACGCACACTTTGCTGGCACCTCGTGCGAGCTCGCGCAGGGGTACACTGGCCAGGGGCTGCTGCAGGCACTCCTCCAGGCTGCTTGCCAAATCAATGGCCAACCCTGGCTTTGGCTCCACGACGTCAAAACTGAGCCCCGGCAAGGCCGGCACCTCAAGCATTCCGGACCCATAGGGAACCCAGATCGATTGCTGCGGCACCACTGCCTCTCCAAAGCCCGATGAGGGGGGCCACTCAGGCACTCCCCTCATCGGGAATCACTGTAGTTTTGCCAGATGTTACCCAAAAGGGCTCGGGGGTGCAAGGTTCGTGCACTGCTGTGCTGCTTGCTGGTGTGCTAGGGCGAAGTCTATAATCGGCATCTAAGCCCGCGGAGGTCATGATTCAGTGGCGCTGCAGGATGCCCCTGTCTACGAGCTTTGTGTCTTGGGTGCTGGCCCAGCTGGTTACGTCGCAGCGCTCAGGGCAGCGCAACTTGGCGCGACCGTGGCCCTCATCGAGGAGGAAGAGGTTGGCGGCACATGCCTCAACCATGGCTGTATCCCCACCAAGGCTCTGGTAGAGAGTGGGCGGGCCTTGCGAATGATCCGCCGTGCTAGCGAATACGGTTTGCGTTTGGACGGACGCGTGGAGGCCGATTTCGCGGCAGTCGTGGCGCGCAAGGATCGGATAGTTGCCAGATTGGTCCGGGCGGTGAAGGAACTCCTGTTGCAGCGTGGGGTCTCGCTCATCAGGGGACGTGCAGCCGTTCAGCGCGCGGGCAGCGTTGTGATTTCGACCGCTGGCGAGCCGGTTGAGGTTCGGTATCGCTCCCTTCTGGTGGCCACTGGCTCTCGGCCGCTTGTCCCGGTGATCGAGGGGCGGGAGTTGGGTTGCGTCCTTGACGTGCGCAGGTTGCTTGGCTCGACCAGGCTGCCGCGCAGTTTGGTGGTTGTCGGTGGCAGCGCTGTAGGGATCGAGATGTCCGATATCTATGCTTCGTTCGGCACGAGAGTGACTGTGCTTGAGAAGTTCAGCATCCTGCCCAGGGTTGATCAGCAACTGGCGCGTCGATACTTGGCCATCGCGACACGCCGCGGCATAGCTATCCAAGAGGGTGCGGACGTTCAGTCGGTCGAGCAGCTGGATACGGGCATGGCCAGGGTGCACTATGTCGCTGGCGGTGCTGCTCGGTATGTCGATGGTGAGCTTGTTCTCCTTGCGACGGGCCGGCAGCCAAACAGTGCCGGTCTCGGGTTGGAGCGGCTTGGAGTAGCCATCACGCCGCAGGGTGCAATACAGGTGGACAGTTGCCTCCGGACGGCGGTGCCAGGGATCTATGCCGCTGGCGATGTGGTTGGTGGTTGGATGTTGGCGCACGTGGCGGCCCATGAGGGGCTGGTGGCCGCTGAGAATGCTCTGGGTGGTGAGCGCCACATGGACTACAGCGCGGTGCCAAACTGCATATTCACCGAGCCGGAGATCGCCTCAGTTGGCATGACGGAGGTGCAAGCGCGCACAGCTGGCTTCGATGCGCAGGTTTGTCGCTTCCCTTTTTCGGCCAATGGCCGGGCAATGACGATGGGCGAGGAAGAGGGCGTTGTGCGCCTTGTGTATGAGCGGGGAAGTGGACGCATTCTTGGTGTGCACATACTTGGGCCACTGGCCAGCGAGCTCATCGTTGAGGGGGCTCTGGCGGTGAAGGAAGGGCTGAACGTGCGCCAGCTTGCCGAGATCATGCACCAACACCCAACGCTCTCAGAGGCGGTAATGGAAGCGGGGATGGCTGCGGCCTATGGGGAAGCGCTTCACTTCCGTGCCCTCTGAAAGCTCAATCGGCGTGAGCCTGGGCACAGCGGTAGCTCTTGGCCTTACCAGTGGGCGGGTGGCTATTATGCCAACCACGGCTTATCTCCTTGTCGGTGCCGCTTGCCAGCGGGAATGCTCGTTTTGCGCCCAAGCGCGCTCGCGGCCCGCAAGTGTGCAGCTTGGCAGAGTGCATTGGCCGGCTTTCCCCATTGACGATGTATTACAGGCTCTCAGGGCTCGTGGAGGGGCCTTCGCTGGCATTTGCCTGCAGGCAGTTGTGAAGCCTGGCTGGTACCGACAGCTGAAGGAGTTGGTACGGGCGCTCGTGGAGGCCGGTGGGGTTCCTGTGCACGCCTCGGCCTACGTGCGGTCGGTAGGCCAGCTCTGTGGCCTCTTTGAAGCCGGCCTTTCAGATTTGGGGTTTGGTGTGGATGCGGCCACTCCTGAGCTTTGCTCGCAGCACAAGGGTGAGGATTTATCTCGCTTGGATGCGCTGATCAGGGTTGCGGCCAGGGACTTTCCAGGCCACATCTCGGTGCACCTTATTGCTGGGCTCGGCGAGAGCGAACTCGACATGGCCCTGGCGGTGCGGAGGTACCACGAGCTTGGCGTGCGGGTGGCTCTGTTTGCCCTTTATCCTGTGCCAGGCACGCGGTTGGGACGCTGGCCCTCGCCGCCTTTGGCAGCGTACCGGCGCGTGCAGCTCGTGCACTGGCTGCTCACGACAGGTAGGGCAAGGATGCAGGATCTGGAATTCTCGCCGGACGGGCAGCTGGTCGGCCTGAATGAGGCAGTCTTGCCGGAGCCGTTGGAGCTGGGCGAGGCTTTCCGAACCTCTGGCTGCCCTGGGTGCAACCGACCATTCTACAATGAGGGGCCTGCAGGCCCCTGGTACAACTACCCGCGCCCCCTCAATGCAGCGGAGGTGCTAGAGTGCCTCGCCCAGACGGGGTTGCCGGTATTTGCGGCAGCGAGGAGGGAGGTCTGCGCTGGTGGCTGAGCTGGGGTCATGGCGGCTCCTGGTTGATGGGCAGCACCCAGGTGCATGGAACATGGCGCTGGATGAAGCCGTGCTTGAAGCTGTCTGCGCAGGGGCTGTGCCACCAACATTGCGGCTTTACCAGTGGACCCCTGCTTGTGTCAGCATTGGCTACGGCCAGAAGGTTGCGGAGTTCAACCTGCGTGCTCTTGCCCAGGAGGGGATCGAGTTGGTCCGGCGGCCTACTGGTGGCCGTGCGGTGTTGCACGGTGAGGACATCACGTACTGTCTGTGTCTTCCCGCTACCCACCCGGTGGTGGCTGGCGGCGTGGTCGCAAGTTACCGCAGGCTTGCAGCTGGGCTTCGCCTCGGCTTGGCTCGGCTGCAAGTTGTGGGAGAACCAGCAACAGCAGTAACAGGCGTCCGTGCGCCAGCCTGTTTCCTGGGCTGTAACCATGAGGAACTTGCTTGTCGTGGCCGCAAGTTGGTTGGCAGCGCGCAGTGGCGCCGCGATGGTGGCGTGTTGCAACATGGCTCGCTTCCTCTCTCAGGGGACGTTGGCAGAATTGCCTTTTATACCAACTTGCCAGCAGATGAGCAGGTGGCGCTTGCTGAGCGCTTGCGGCGCGCTGCGATGACGCTCGAGGAAGCAGCCGGAAGGTCGGTCTCTTTCCATGAGGTGGCGTTTGCCCTAGCTGAGGGCCTGGCGCAGGCCCTTGGCATCAGGTGGGAGGCAAGTGAGCTCACGAGTGCGGAGAAAGAGCGCGCGGCGCGGCTTGCAGCTGAGAAGTACCTGAGCGAGGCCTGGAATGCCAACCGCTAGGCAAATCTCGCGCGCAGTGCTTGCACTACTCTTGCTGGTTGCTGCGCTTACATCCGTGCTCCCGTGCAGTGCGGATGATCCCTGTGAGGATCCACGCAACATCATTTACAACTGCCAGTTTGAGCGCTTCTCCCCTGCTCCTGGCGGTGAAGTGCCCGAGGGATGGTGGCCGTTTGTCCTTTCTGGCCATCCTGCTTTCGATCGTGCAAGCGATACACCCAAGCCTCCTTCGCTGCGCATCTGGAGCGATGGGGAGCCGTTCGTGGCTGGGGTATATCAGGAGGTCTCGGGCGTCCAGCCCGGAGCAACATACGTGGCTGGCATAGGCTGGGCCGTTTTTCAGAGCACGGGCCCAGAGATGGGGCGCGCTATCGGCATTGACCCGCGGGGCGGAAAGGATCCAGCGTCCCCCGATGTGGTCTGGAGCACAGAGGTCTGGGAGAAGAGGCGCATCAACCCTGAGCTCGTTGTTTCGGCCGTGGCACAGTCGGAGCGGTTGACAGTCTTTGTGCGCGTAAACCATCCGCGCTCTTATGGGGCAGATGAGGCCTTTCTCGATGCTGTGTGGCTCTGGCGGGACGATTCCGTGCCAGTGCAATTCCTGGCGACAGCAACCCAACCTGGACCCGGTGAGGGCGCAGAGAGCACCAAGACGGCCACTTCGACGCCGGGAGCCGGTGTTGCCCGGGAAAAGAGGGACGTGGGCAGTAGCACCAGCATAGTCCTGCCAAGCGTCTCACCAGGAGCCGCCTGGACGGCCGCCAACGCAACGGTTTTGCCCGTGCGCGCTGC
>JAPWUW010000081.1 GCA_028275325.1 Anaerolineae bacterium
GAAAACCAGCAGCTTCTCCCCGCTCTGCCATATCCCTTCCTCTTCCATCAGCCTGCGCAGCTCAAGCAGCTTCCTCTCCGTCCCCTGCCTCTCCACTTCTTTTGCCAGCGCGATCAGCTGGCCAAGGAGATATATCTCGTGCTGCAGTTCCTCCCGCGTCTGCGCCGCCGTGAGCCGCTCCACAAGCTCCTGCTCCAGCTTCAGGCGCTCCACCTCAGGAGCATCCTCCAGGGCTTCCTCGTCCAGTTCCTCCCGCTCTGCCAGCCACTGCCCTAGCTCCAGCAGCTCCTCAAGCCGTCTGCGCCGCCTCTCCAGAGAAACACGGGCCGCCCTGACGCTGGAGGCCAGCCGGCGCTGCAGGATGAGCATAGCGAAAGCGACGTTGCGCTGGTCCTTCTGCAGCGCCCGGTTGTAGTGGTCCTGCACGTAAGCGGTGAGCCTGTCGTAGAGCCGCATCTCGCCCTCGCCGAGCCAATAGGCGACAGTGCGCGCATGGCGGGGAGGGAAGAGCGGAACGCCATCAAAGGTCTTGAGGTCCTCCTTAAGCCGCCGCAGAAAAAGGGGGTTGTCCCTCTCGCGCACCGAGCGCTCCAGCATCTCGGTCGAGGCGAACAGCCCCGGCTCGAGCAGGTCCAGGAGGAGCCGGAAGTTCTCCGGGTCGCCGCGGTGCGGCGTGGCTGTCAGGAAGAGCAGGAAATGGCTGTTGCGGGAGAGCGCCTCCCCGAGCCGGTAGCGCTCTGTCTTGCTCAGCCACTGGCCAAAGCGGTACGCCGCCATCTTGTGCGCCTCGTCGACGATGACCAGATCCCAGCGCGTCCCGTCAATGCTTGCAAGCACGTCGTCCTGCTTGACGAAGTCCATCGACGCGATGATCTGCGGCTCCTCCGCCCAGATGTTCCTGCTCCAGTTTGCGTTCATGACAGCCCGGTCCACGGCCACAAACGACTCCGCGAACCGCTCCTTCATCTCGCGCAGCCACTGGTCGCGCAGGTGCCCGGGCACGATGATGAGCGTCCTCTCGACCAGGCCGCGGTACTTGAGCTCCTTGAGCACCAGCCCGGCCATGATCGTCTTGCCCGCGCCAGGGTCATCCGCAAGCAGGAAGCGCACCCGCGGCTGCCTGAGGATGTGATGGTAGACAGCGTCTATCTGGTGCGGGAGCGGGTCGACCTGCGAGACGCTGAGGGCATAGAGGGGGTCGAACTGGTGGGCGAAGCGGATCCGCCTGGCCTCCATGGCCAGGAAAAAGGCCTCGGCATCGCCGCTGAAGTCCACGGCCGCCTCTGAAATCCGCCTGAGCCGGTCAAGCTCTGCCTGCCGCAGGATGCCGCTGTAAAGCCGGCCGCTCCGCCCCTCCGCCCGGATCATGAAGGCCCCGTCCAGCTTCCGGCACTCCAGGACCCGCACCGGCTCAGGCCAGATGTCGCCTTCGAGTATCACCCCCGGCTCCAGCGCTGCCGTATCCACAACTTCCCTCCTTCCCTTTTCTCTCTGGCAGGCGCAGCCTCGCTCAGAACTGTCTCGGGCCACTCAGTAATGCAATGGCCATGAGTACAATCGCCATTCGCATTCGCAGCTGTGCTTGCTTCTGTACTTATAGTCCCTTGCAACCTTTCTAAGCTTCGACAGTATAGCCTTGAGTGCCTTGATCACCTCCTGCACGTCCTGCAGCCCCTGCTTCCGGAAAGCGGCAAGGAGCTCCCTCGCGTCCTCCTCGGAGGCCTCCGACTCGCTATTGACCTCCCAGGCAAGCTTCATGGCCTCCGGATGGCCGCTTTCTCCAGGAATGGTCGAGAGGGAAACATCAGCGCTGAAGATGTAGTTGCCCTCGCGTACTTCCAGCTCGAAGCTCCCGTGCCTCACGACAACCGTGTACGTTCTTGGATTGTTGAACAAGAACTTATACCTATACACGGAATATGCCGTCTCAAATATTTCTGTAAGTATACCAGCAACTGCTTCCAGCGATTCCTGCAGCTTTGCCTGATGTTCCTCCATGGTTCACCTCCCTTGCCTCAACCAAGCTCAATAACGTTCAGGCTCTCTCCCGCAAGCTCCTGCAGCCTGGCAAGCGCTTGTCCGTCCTTCGTGAAAAAGAGCACCTGCCTCTCTCCCGCCATGGCCACAAGCAGGGCAAGCAGCCGATCGAGCCTGGCCGCATCACAGTTCACAAAGGGGTCGTCCAGGACGAGGGGCATCTTCTCCCCCTCCCCCAGGGCCTCGGCGAGCGCCAGGCGCAGGCAGAACCAGGCCTGCTCCCGCGTCCCCTGGCTTGCCTGCTCCACTGGCAGCCTGCCCGGGACCCCCGGCCCCAGGAGCGATATGCGGAAGCTGCCTTCTTCGACGAGCTCAACCTGCCCGTACCGGCCGGCCGTGACGCTCTCC
The DNA here is from genome assembly GCA_028275325.1 of Anaerolineae bacterium. Classification (GTDB taxonomy): domain Bacteria; phylum Chloroflexota; class Anaerolineae; order DRVO01; family DRVO01; genus JAPWUW01. The sequence continues at coordinate 2,386 of JAPWUW010000081.1, forward strand.
AGAAGCTCGGCGGCCCTCTCCGCCGCGGCCGGGACAACCTCCCTCCTCGCCTCCTCGGCCGCCTCCTCCAGACCCTTCGTCGCCTCCTCGAGGGCCTTCATGAACCGCTCGAGCACCTGTATCTTCCTGCACACCTCAGCGAGCTCTTCCTCCACTGCCGCCGGGTCGAACCCTGCGCCCAGACTGCCGCGCAGCTCGCCCCGCAGACTCTCCAGCTCCTTCTCCCGCTCCTGCCGCTCCCGTCTGGCCTCCTCGAGCCTGCGCTGCAGCTCCTCCAGGGGGATGTCGGGGGCAGAAGCAGCCACGCCCTCGCGCAGCAGAGCGTCGCGGGTCTTCTCGAACTCCTGGAGCGACCTCCCGCCCAGCAACGCCTCAAGCTGGTTGAGCATCCCGTCCTTCTCCCGTTCCAGGTCCTGCAGCTGCCCGTATTCCCGGCAGCCCCGCTCAAAGGCCCGCCAGGCCTCCTCGAGGTCGACGCTCTCGATCCCGGCCTGTCTGAAGAGCGCAAGCAGGGCCTCCCTGCGCCGCTCGAGTTCTGCCCGCGCCTCCTCCAGCCTGGCGACGTCCCTCTCCTCGCGCTCCAGCAACTCGCGGGCGCGGACCAGCTCCTTCTCCAGATCTCGCAGCTTCTTCCAGCCCTCCAGGCGACGCCGGAACTCCTCCGCTCCCGTCTCCGGATCCTGCGCCCCTATCCCGCATTCCCGCAGAAACGAGAGGAAAGCCCGCAGGGCCGCCGCGTCGACGGTCGCTGCTGCCTCCTGCGCCACCGGCCGCTCTTCCTTCCTCGGGGCCATGGCAAGGACTGCAAGCGCCATGACAAGCAGCAGGAATCCCGCGGCGATGCCCGCCACCGCGCTCTGGAGGGCGATCCCGACAAACGCGCCCGCAGGGATCGCAAGCACAAGCAGCAGCATGCCAAGGCGCCCCGCCGCGGATAGCTGGCTGGCCGGACGCGCCGGCGCCGCTTTCAGGGCCGCCTCCAGGCGCAGGAACTCCCCCTCCCTCTCGCCCGGAAAGGAGCGCAGGTCTTCCAGGGCGGATATCTCTCCCTGGAGACGCCCCACCTCCTGCCGGGCCCTCTCCAGCTCCCCCCCTTCCTGTGCTCTTTCCAGGACGCCCACAAGTTCTTCCTGGCTCGAGAGCGCCTGCCTTGCGGCCAGGATGTCCTCGCGCATCGAGGCGGGGAAGCCCCGGACGTGCGCAAGCTCCCGGATGCGCCTCTCCAGGTCCCCCAGTTTCTCCTGCAGGCTGTGGGCGCGCCCGATGAGCCCCTCAAGGTCGGCGAGCCTGCGCGAGCGCAGCTGCCCCTCCAGCTCCTTCTCCCGCCCCGCGGCCTGCTGCAGCTCCTTCTCGCAGGCCTGGATCCTTTCCTCCAGTTGCGCCGCCTCCCGCCTCTTTTCCTGCCACCAGGCAAGCTCTCCCCGGAGCTCTGCTTGCCTGGCTTTGGCCTTGCCGAGCTCCCCGGCCCGCCCGGCGCCGGTCCACTTATCTCGCGCCGCCTTCAGGCGCTCCTTCGCCCTGCTTGCGGACTGACCACCCGGCCCGCTGTCCAGCTGCGCCTCAACAGCGTCGCTCAGCGCCCCGGGACTCATGAGCTCGTGCAGCGCCGCCTGGCCCACCCAGGCTGAGCCGGCAAAGAGCTCCCGCGTCGTGCCCAGGAGCCTGAGCTGGCTCTCTCGCTCGAAAGCCCCGTTGCGGTCTGTCTGCGCCTCTGCCGAGACGTCCCGCCCGCTTGCGAGGTCCAGGACCCTTGCAGACCGCCTGTCGCCAAACCTGCGCTCTATCCTGTACCTCCTGCCGTCGTCGAGCGAGTACTCGACCGCGCAGGCGTACCTGCCGCCACCCAGGGGCTCGTAGCGCCTCTCGGCCAGGACCTCGGCGTCCGGTGCCCTGCCGCCCTTCGTCGGCCTGTACGTGTAGAAGCCGAAGAGCCCGGCCAGGATCGCCTGCTGGAGTGTCGACTTGCCCGATTCGTTGGGGCCGAAGACAACGTTCAGCCCCGGGGAGAACTCAAACTCCCGTTCCGCAAGACACCCGAAGCCCTCCACACGCAGCCGCTCAAGCTTCATCCTCGGCCCTCCAGAAAGCAGGCTCCAGCTCTCTCCCCTCCAGGGCGGCGATCCCCAGCCGCAACGCTTCCTCCAGGACTGGCCTCTCTTGCGGCCCCGCTGTCCTGATCCTCTCCAGCATGCGCCGCACGAAGCGCGAGCGCGCCGTCCTGCCCTGTGCCTCGGCAGCCAGATCAAGCGCCGGAAGAGTTTTGTCCCGCACGTCGACAAAGGGCCCGCCCGTTGCGGCAAGCCTCTCGATGAGCCGGCCCAGATCGACATCAAAGGAGAGCTCGCCCTCCAGGACAAGCCGCACGGCCGCAACGGGCCCGGCGGCGTCGACAGTCCCCCTGGCCAGGGCGACGAGCTCCTGGAAACTGGAGATTCCGGTTATGGGGAGAGGCACCGTGCGCAGCCTGAGAGTCGCCACATCCAGCGCCTCCCAGCGCACATGCTCCCCGTCCAGCTCCACAAGCAGCGCTGTGTGCTCGTCTTCCTCCTCGGAGAAATCGAGCGGACAGGGGCTTCCGGGGTACAGGACAGGAAGGGGGTGCCGGAGCGAGCGCTGTGCCCCGTGCAGGTGCCCCAGGAGCGCAAGGCCAAACCCCGCCCCCTGTAGGGCAGGCAGGGGCAGGGGGCAGTAATCGCTCTCGTCTTCGCCCAGGTCGGCGTGCAGGAGCAGGATGTGCCGCCTTCCATCCTGCGGGACCTGGAAGCCGGCAACGGGACAGTCGCGCCGCACTGGCGCCGCGAAGGCGCCGGCCCAGATGCAGGTCGAGTCGTCCAGGGGGAAAGGCTCAAGCCCCGGGCTGCGCGCCACCCTGATGTTCTCCGGCCAGCCCTCTTGCCTGTAGGGGGACCCGGCCATATTGGGGTCGTGGTTGCCCGGAGAGATGAAAACCGGGATGCTCCCCAGCCGGCGGAACTGCTCCTGGACGAACTTCAGCGCGCCCGCTGTGAAATGCTCATGCTCAAAAAGGTCGCCGCCCAGCGTTATAGCGTCCACTTTCCTCTCGAGAGCGAGGTCGACTGTCCTCTCCAGGCAGCGCCGCAGGAGTTCCCGCGGCAGGTTTCCGGGTCTCCCGGTCGTGGCGATGCTCCCGAAGGGCCGCTCGAGATGCAGGTCGGCAAAGTGCAGTATCCTCAGCATGCGCCGCCTCCTTCGTCGTCGACCGCGCTGAGCGCTTCCCGAGGACCAGCCTGCCCGGCTTTTTTCTGCTTTTCCCCTGCCTCGTCGCTAATCTCGACCCGCCTCTTGTCCTGCGCCTTGCCACCGGAAAAGGAAATCTTGCCGAGCGGGATCAGCAGGTAGTCGGCCGGACTGCCATCCCTGGTTCCCTTTACACTCTGTCCCAGTTCCGAAAGGAAACTCCCTTCCAGCAAGAACTGGCCGTTGCGAGTGCGCTCAAAAAACCCGGGGAGAGTCCAGAGGGCAAGGCTTGCGTCTACCTCAGAAAGCCTTTCTGCCATGCGGCGACTCAAGTTGAACTTATTCACGGCGCCATAACTCTGCACGACCACACCGCCGCGCACAGGCTCATAGACAGGGACGCGGTGGTCGGAAGCAAGGATCTTCCAGGCGAGCTCCAGCAACTTTTCCTTGAGCTGGCAGTACCTGCTGACTGCTGAGCCAGCTGTCTGCTTTAGGCCACTGGCACTCTGGGCCTGCTTCTCCCCCACGTAGTCCTCAAAACTGAAGATCCTGGCCGATATAACGTAGGGCTGGCTGGGGGCTGACCAGAAGTACACATTGCCCTCGATGGGCTCGTTGAGGATGTAGGAGAGGATATCGTCCGAGAAATGGGCGTTGTTTCTCTGCAGGGCGTCCAGGTCTGCGTGTGAGAGGAGGTGCAGGGCAAAGAAGTTATCGCCTTGGCTCAGGAGCTGACCCGAGATAGAGCCTGGCTGCTGGGTGACCAAGATGGTTCCCAGTCCGTACTTGCGTCCCTCTTTGGCCCACTCCACAAACGGGCTGCTTTCTTGCATCTTCTCGGCCGACAACACGTTCTGGGCCTCTTCAATGACAGCTACCACCCTGATCACAGCGTCTTGGTCGCGGCCAGTAAAGTAGTTCACGTTGTGTTCAAAAACGGTTTTGAGGATCAGGCCGGTAATCTCCTGGCCCACCCGCGAGGGCAGGAGGGATATGTCGACCACAACAATACATCCCTGGGACAGGTAATAGATCAGTGATGAGGGCAGCTGGGCGCGCTCATCGTGCAGCCTCCTGACGACAGGAACCAGGTTCCTGACAATTGCGCTAGATGTTTTTCCGTTGCTCAGTTTGTCGAGCGCTTTCTCGAGATCCTCTTTACTTGTCCGATACCCTTTCTCGTGAAACAGCATGACCAATTCAGTCCATTCTTCCTGGCTCAACCCGCGTAAGAGGTTCGAGTAGTCGCGTTCCTGTTTCTCCTCAGGCAAGCAAATGTCCACAACCCAAGACGAGTGGATCTGCGAAAGGTTAAGCCGCACGGAGCCGGCAATGAAGGGCTCATAGCTGCTGTCTGGTGGTTTCCTGTCGGTGAAGACAACCAGACGCTCACTGATCTCCGGCACGTCAGCCAGACCAGGCCGCCCCTGTGCGTCCCGGAACGAGTACTCGCCCTCGGGGTCGAAAATGAGCATTCCCACTTTAGATTCCTGCTCGTAAAGCCTGCTCACCAGCAGCTTGATGAGGTTCGACTTGCCGTAGCCCGCACGAGCAAAGACAAATGTTCGCTTGGAGACCAGACGAGAGAAGCTGAATTTGACCTCTATATCGTGGAACTCTCTGTCTCCTAGGGAATAGCAACCTATGGGGACAGCAGTTGCGTCAGCCTCAAGGTGGGCGTTGCAGACGAACTTGAGCTCGTCCTCAGTGAGGCTGTAGACGCTTGCACCCAGATGGGGCAACGTGCGCACGCCGGGCCGGTAGCGCAGTTGGCAACCGGCCAGCTCGATTGTACCCAAGAGCCGCACTTGGACACTGTAGCGCAGCCCGACTTCCTTTACGTCTTCTGGCACAGGACGCCTCAGGCGCTGAAGGCGAGAGAGATACTCGTCAGCCTCTGTCCCAGCCATGGTGCCTGAGGGGTGGAAGCGGGTGACCCGGCCCAGAAGCGCCTGCAAGTCGTTCACCCCTACCAGAACGAATGAGCCCAGCAAGGGGACAAACTCTGGGTTATAGGGTGCCAGTACCTCGACCAGGAACTCCCGGCCTGCCTCGGTGAACCCCTTGAAAACGCCAATGGCGTCTTTGCCCAGTCTATTCTTCCCCACGGCGTACACCTCCTTTGATCAGTCCCCTATCAATGGTGATGTGGCGCAGGATTTTTTCCTTGTCTCGCAAGTCTGCAGACTCTATCAGGTATCTGCTCATCAGGTTGCTTATGATTTCCATCTCCAGGCTTGAAATTCTCGCGTGCTTGTGAGCCTCCACCAGGGGGTAAGGGTAACCTGGTACCGGGAAAGATGCCCGCGCTGTCTCCGCCAGGTATTCGAGGACCTCTTTGCGTCGATACCTCAACCACTCGGGGATATCAACGGGCAGAATAGGAGCGTCTCGACCCTCCACCAGTTTTACCAGGTGAAGCCGGCCAAAACATTGCCTCTCTGTCCAGGTGTGGGACCAGGTATAGGCTTCTTTCTCCAGGTCAAGGGGCACTTCAGTAAAACAGGCGGTCTCGCGGTCGAACACACCTTCAAGTCTCAGCGCAAGAGAAAGGTAGTCCAGTGCCTTGGAGTGTTTGGCTACACCCACGACCATAGTGCCGCGGGAACTGTGCGCACACCTGAAAGCATCCGATAGCCTGTCAACCATATCACTTTTGACAAATTTGGTACGTAGAAGGCCGTCTCTAATCAGGAGGAAGGTCGGGTGGCTGTGCCCAAAAGCCAGCTGCACCAGCGCTGCCCATTCCAGGATGTCCCTCAGGACCTTGACGAAACGCCTTGTTTCGGAGACAGCTTGCCTGACATCTTCGGAGTGCAGATCGCTCTCAGAGAAGTAGAGATAAGAGAGTTCTCTCCAGTCAGAAAGCCCCAGTACTTGGATCAGGTTTCCAAGGACCGGCACGCTCGTGAAAAGCCTTTCCCCAAGTTCCTCCGGGTCGCTGGAAAGTGGGATGAAACCCTCAAAATAGACTTTCCCGGCCGAGTCAACGACGCGGATGATCTCGACGTTCATTGGCTCGAGTGCCAGGTTGTTTTCTCCCCCATCTGTGGCCACGGGGGCCACGGCGTAGCACTGGCGGTAGCCGAGCTCTGTCACCTCGAGCTTGCGAACCTTCTGTCGCAGCCGATCGAGCCTGGCGGTCTCCTGTGCGATGGCCTCCCTAAGGCTTTTCTCAACTGCCTGAAGCTGCTCTTCATCAAGCATCTCCGACCTCCCTTTCCACCATGCGGCTCATGCGGATGCTCTCCCGATCGAACTCGCGGAACCGGCCGTCCCGCGCGGCCCGTGGGAGAAGCCACCGCCGCCGGAAATACGCGAAGAGCTCCTGCGCGTGCATGTCGTAGTACTGCGGCTCCGCGTCCTCGCCACGGAGGAACTCGCGGGCATTGGCGGCAAGTGGCGCGCCGAACACTTCCCGCCGCACGCCATGCTGGAGGAGCTGCGGCGAAAGTCCTAGGCGGACCAGGCAGCTTTTGAGGGCTCGCATCCGCCAGTTGGGCCCGCCGCCGTATTTGTACCTGGCCACAACGGGGTCGCCCACTTCCCGCAGGTAGGCCTTGATCCGCTCGAAAGTGCCGTCCGAGAAATGGAAATGCCCCCAACCCTCCGTGAAACCGAGGCTCAGGAAGACTCGCCTGCCGTCGAGCGCAATGCGGTTGTAGAGCGAGGAACGCCCGAGCGCCGAGGTCGTGGTGAGGAGGACGAGGTGCGGCTCGCGCACCACACCGCGTATGAGGCTGGCCTGCCCAGCGTACTTTTTGCGGAAGGCCTCGCGCACCTCGTTGCTTGTCGCAAGGAGGGCCACGAGCTTGCCGCAGAGGAGATACGAGTATGGCGGGACAGCCCCGAGGACGTACGCGTCCATGACGTGGGCCAGGCGCTCGTTTTTCTCGCGTGCGCACCAGCCAATCCACTCATCGCGAGCCCGCAGGTTATAGACAGGGTCTCCCAGAGCGAAGATGCCGATCAGCTTGCCGTTGTGTCTGTCCATGACAAGGAAACGCATCCGCCGGCCGTACCCCGCGGAGACGGGCACGCTCCAGAGGAGAGAGGCGTACCGGAAGAGCTCGGCGCTGAAGCCGCTGTCGTCCACCGGCACAAGCTGCGGGCTGACGTGCTCGACATTGACCTCGGAGCCGCTAGCGAAATAGGGCAAAAGGCGTCCTTCAACTGTACGCAGCCACGGGAGCGCTTCCCGCAGGCGCTCCCGTCGCAGCCGACTGTAGAGGTTGCGGACGGCATCCTTACTGGAGAGATCAGGTGGAACAATCCGGTTGCCGTCGAGCGCGAAGCCCTGCTTGAGCAGGGCGTCGAGGAGCTCTTGCCGCAGGGCCTCTTCTGCTGCTGTCAACCCGACACCCTCTCCACTGCCTCCTGCAGGTCGGCCAGCGAGGGCGTGAGGTAAACCTTGGTCGTGTCCAGGCTCTCGTGCCCAAGAAGTGCCGCCACCCTCTCAAGCCCAACACCTGCCTCAACAAGCATGCGCGCAAAGGTGTGCCTCAGGACGTGCGGCGTGAGCTCAACCCCCGCTCTTCTTCCGATCTCAGCCACCCTCTTCTGCACGCCGCTATCTTTCAGCCTCCCCCCGCCCTTGCCCACGAAGAGATACGGGCTCTCGACCTTCGGCCTCACCTCAAGCCAATCCCGCAGCGCCCTGCGCACCTCGGCGTTGAGCGGCACCACTCTCTCCTTGCCGCCCTTGCCATGGCGCACCCGCACCTCGCCGCTCCTTTCCCCAAGCTCTATGTCTCCCACCTCAAGAGAGACGAGCTCCCCCACCCGCAGCCCCGCATGCAGCATGAGGAGCACAACCGCCCTGTCCCTTATCGCCTGCAACCGCCAGTGGGCCGTCCTTGCCCCCTGCACCATGAGCTCAAGCTCCCGCACCAGCGCGTTCCTCTCCTGCCGGGTGAGCCACCTCGGCCCCCTCTCCTGCTCCCTCACAGGCCTCACCCCCTCAAGGGGGTTCCCCTGAATAAGCCCCT
>JAPWUW010000082.1 GCA_028275325.1 Anaerolineae bacterium
GCCAGAATCGCCGGTTGCAGTGTGGCAGCAAGCTCGTCAAGCAACGCAAGCATGCGGTGCGCCCTTGTGCGGACCGCAGAAGAAGCTCCTTGCCCTGTGTGCAGGAGCTCGCTCTGGAGCGTCTCCGCCATAGCCCTGGCCTCGTGTTCGCGCGGCCACTTCTTGCTCCCCTCTGGGGTGGCCCGGGCTGTGGCCGCATGCAGGCGCGCCAGGGTGCGGGCTGCTGCGCACAGCTGCTCTCGGCTGAATTGATCGTATGGCAGCAGGCCCTCGAGGTAAGGGAACACTTCGTAGGCAATCCCGTCGACTTCCACCCATGTCTTGCCGCTCTTGCTTGGCAGTGGCGTTGCAGTGGGTATGCCAGCCTGCGCGACTGTCCGTATGACGCTGTGATCGTAGGCGACGACCTCAGGCAGCGAGGCGAAGCTGCGCCGAGCGCGCACGATAAAGCGGCCGCGCTCTGTTGTGAAGACGAGTTTGGCCGCAGCGGTGCCGCTGCCAGGGCGCGCATCGCGTATGGCGCCAAGCTCATACAGCTCCAAAACCTTTGACCAAGGGGAGGGCAACTCAACTGCACTCATGGGTTGGCTCCGCTCCTGAGCATCGCTCTGCTCTGCCCAGATGCGCTGCGGCCAGCTCCTTGAGCTGCCGAGCGTACAGGGCTCTGAGCTGGTTGAAGGTATCCAGGTACTGTTGGGAGCGATAGTCGGGGTAGGTCCAGGGCCAAGGTTGGTAGGACCCCTGGCGGTAGCATAGCGTCACCTCCCCATAGATGCCAAGGCCGAGGTAAAGGCGGTGGGAGTAGTCCTTGGTTGTGGCGAGCACAACCTTGGCCAGGCTCAGATACCCGGGGTCGATGTTCACGCGGCGCCGCCCATCCACTGCAAGCACCTGTTCCAGGCGGTTTGTGGTGAGCTTTACGAGAGCCAGCTCGCCGGGGTCGATGAGACGCGCGAATGAGACAAACTGCCGCCATAATGGCTGGCCGAGCTCCGCAGTGTAGTAATCTGTGTACGTGAAGGGCAGCAGAGGGCTCTCGTAATCCAGTGGCCCGAAGGCTTCAGCGAGAAGGGCACTGCCCTCGCGCAAAAGCTGCTCGGTTGCAGCAAGCATGCCTGCAAACAACTTGACTTTCTGCGGCAGACGCGGTGCTCCCAACTGGCCCCCTGCCGAGACCGCCCCACAGTTGACTGGCGACATTGCCGGCCTCAAACGGCCCAGTTCTTGCAGCGTAATCTAGGAAGGCCAAGCGATCAAATTGGTGCCACCGCTCGGCTTGCTCGGCAGGAGTGCCTGGGGCCGAAATTGGCGTTGCCGTGAGAGTGGTGCCGGTTGCAGGTGAGCATCGAGTTGGGCCGGAGGGAGCAAAATGGGCGAAGGTTCGCAACCTTTTCGGGTCTTTCTTATCGCTAATGCCCATATCGATCTTGCATGGCTTTGGAGGCGGGAGGAGGGGCGCAGGGTTGTCCTGAAGACCGTTCGCGAAATGGTGCGGCTGCTCGAGCAGGTTCCAGACCTCACGTTCTCCTTCTCGCAGGTTCAGGCCTACCAGTGGCTGGAGGAGGAAGATCCAGCGCTCTTTGATCGGGTCAAGGAGCTTATCCGCGATGGCCGCTGGCATGTGGTGGGGGGAATGTGGGTCGAGCCGGATTGCAACCTCCCGGCCGGGGAGTCGTTCGCGAGGCAGCTCCTATACGGGCAGCGGTACCTGCGCCAGAAGCTGGGCGTGCAGGCCACGGTTGGCTACAACGTCGACAGCTTTGGGCACGCGGGGACTCTGCCACAGCTGCTCCTCAAGGGTGGCCTGGAGAGCTATGTGTTCTTCCGGCCGGATCCGCAGAGGGAAGCGGCCCTTGATGAGGATCTGTTCCTGTGGCAAGCTCCCGATGGCAGCACCGTCTTTGCTTGCAGGCCGCCAAATCACTACTGCTCATCCGGCGGTGGAATCGAAGGCTGGCTTCTCAATGCTGTAGCCCATGCGCCTGAGCGAGCTGGCGTGAGCCTTTGCTTCTTCGGGTTCGGGGATCATGGTGGCGGGCCGACTGCCGAGAACATTGCCTCCATCCGTCGGCTGCAGGAAAAGCTGGGGAGCAACAGCTTGTGTTTCGGCTCTCTGGCACAGTTTTTTGAGCTGGCGCGCGCGACCCGCGCCGATTACCCGATCCGACGCGCGGAGCTTCAGCACCACTCTCCAGGGTGCTACTCAGCGCATTCGGCCATCAAGAGGTGGAACAGGTGGGCCGAGCAGGAGCTCGCTGCCATCGAGAAGGCACATGCAGTGATGGCAGCTCTCAGTGGCTCCAGTATTGCTGGCACGAAGGCTTTTGAGCATCTCTGGCGGCTTGTGCTCTTCAATCAGTTTCACGACGTCCTGGCTGGCACCTGCATCCCGGAGGTCTACGAGGACGCAGAGCGGGACTATGCAGAGGTCCGCCGCATCGCTTCGGGGATTCGGGGCAGTGTGCTTGAGAGATTGTGCTCGATGACCGATACCACCGGTGACGGCGAAGCGTGGTTTGTGTTCAACCCGTGTGCTTGGGCCCGGGTCGCATACCTCGAGCTGGAGCCTGAGGGGCAGGGGGCAGCGCTGGGTGCGCTTGCTGCCCCGGCGCAGCGGCTACCAGGAGGAAAAGTGCTGGTCCAGGCTGAGGTGCCTGCGCTGGGAGCAACTGTACTGCAGTACTCTTGCCAGGGAGCCCATTGCGGTGCAGGGCGTGGCGCCCGTGTGGCTGGCATGTGCCTTGAGAACGAGTTCTTGCGCCTCGAGGTCGACCCCGAAAGCGGGGAGTGGCTCTCCCTCTTCGACAAGACGAACGACGTCGAGGTACTGGCCCAACCAGGTAACAGGCTTGTCGTGCTCGATGACCCGAGCGATACCTGGAGCCACGGGGTACGGGGCTATCACACAGCTGTCGGACGGTTTGCGGGGGCCAACGTGTCTATTCTGGAAGAGGGCCCACTGCGGGCGTCGCTCTCAGTGAAGCGGTTCTTTGGGCGATCGTGTGCGCGCGAACGAATCAGCCTTTACGCTGGCTCAAGGGTAGTCGAGGTGGAAATGACCCTCGACTGGCATGAGACGCGGAAGGCGGTCAAGGTCTCGTTTCCCCTTGCGCTGCAGTACCCTGTCTGCACCTACGAGGCCCCATACGGGGTTGCTGTGCGCGTGCCAAATGGGGAGGAGGAGCCGGGCCAGACGTGGGTGGATGCAAGCGGCGTGGCGAGGAGCCGCAATGGGCATGTGCTGCTGTACGGTGCGAGCTTGATCAACGACTGCAAGTACGGTTTCGATATCAAATCCTACGGCGGTTACGACGATGTCGGCGCTTACGCTGACCTGCGGATGACAATACTGCGCTCGGCGCCATTTGCCTTCCACGACCCGCGTCAGTTCGACCCGGACGAAACGTACCAGTTCCTGGATCAGGGGGAGCAACAGTTCCGCTATTGGCTGCTGCCCCACACAGGCTCCTGGAAAGACGCGAGAACTCCTCAGGAAGCGCACGCGCTGAACGCGCCGTTGCTGGTTTGCCGGGCCAAAGGGTTGCCGGGAGCATTGCCCAGGAGCTGGTCGTTCCTGGAGGCGCATCCAAAGGGTGTTGAGGTTTCGACCCTGAAGATGGGTGAAGATGGCGAGTGGCTTGTGCTGCGCTTGTGGGAGACCCTCGGCCGAGATTGCGTCGCGAGGCTCACGTTTGGCCTCTGGGGCTGTTCGCTCACGGTGCCACTTGCCCATCACGAGGTGAAGACGCTGCGATTGCGCAAAGATGGCGGGCGATTGCTCGCTGACGAGCTGAACTTGCTCGAGGATACTTGCACGGGCGGATATCAAGGCGAGGCAGAGCCACATGTTCGTCATGGGGACCACACGGAGGTTGACGGATGAAGGTTGAGTTGATCGCGGTGACCCGGTATCTGCGGGGCAACGGCACACCCGAGGAGCTTATCGAGCATGCCGGAAGGGCGTGTTACCGCAGTGAGCCGAGAGGCAAGCCAGGAGATTTCATTCGCAAGCGTGTCGCTGAAGGCCATGAGAGCATCATTGAGCATGCCAGCGCCACATTCGACATAAGTGGTGTCTCTCGTGCTTGCACGCATCAGCTAGTGCGGCATCGCATCGCAAGCTACAGCCAGGAAAGCCAGCGATACGTGGACATGTCTAGCCCGGAGTACGTGATCCCGCCTACCATTGCGGCCGATCCGGAGGCGCTTGCGGGCATGGAGCGGTTTATGAGCTCAGTTGCTGCCCAGTACAAGCAACTCAGAGAGAGAGGCATCCCGAAGGAGGATGCTCGCTTCGTGTTGCCGAATGCCACAGCGACTCGTATTGTGGTTACCATGAACTTCCGCAGTTGGCGTCACTTTATCAAGGTGCGGGCACTGGATCCTCATTCGCAGTGGGAGATAAGGGAGCTTGCCAACCGCATTCTGGATGAGCTGTACAAGGTGGCGCCAAATGTGTTTCAGGATCTGATCGATGAGCGAGAAAGGCAGAAACAGACCTGATATCGACACGTACTTCATGCGCATAGCGCGGGTTGTGGCCACACGCAGCACTTGCCTGCACAGGCAGGTGGGGGCGGTGATCGTGCTGGGCAAGCAGATAGTCTCCACGGGGTACAACGGTGCAGCGGCTGGCCACCCGCATTGCCTCGAGCTTGGCTGTGCGCGCGAAGGCATTCCCTCCGGCTGCAACATGGAGCTGTGCCGCGGAGCGCATGCGGAGCAGAATGCCATTAACTTTGCAGCCCGGTACGGGATCGCCATTGAGGGTGGGTGCCTGTACACAACTCACTACCCCTGCTCGGCATGTGCCAAGAGCATCATAAACGCCGGGATAGCCCGAGTGGTGTATGCAGAGGACTACCCCGATCGCATGGCCAAGGAAGTGCTTTCCTTGATTGAGGTGGTGCATTGGCAGGATCCGGAGGGCTGAGATGGCCATCCCACCTGAACTGAAGCAAGAGGCAGAGCGGCTGAGGGAGCTGCTCCACTATCACAACTACCGTTACTATGTGTTGGATTCGCCCGAGATCAGTGACGCCGAGTACGATGCGCTTTTCAGGCGGCTTCAGGAACTGGAGCAGGCGTACCCCGACCTGGTGACGCCGGATTCGCCAACGCAGAGGGTGGGGGCGCCGCCGCTGCCGCAGTTCCAGCCGGTGCGGCACGAACTGCCAATGTTGAGCCTTGACGATGCCTTTGAAGAAGGCGAGGTCCGGGAGTGGTATGCCCGAGTGAAGAGGCTTCTTGGCCTGGGCGCGGCAGATGAAGTTGAGCTGGTGGTGGAGCCCAAGATCGATGGGCTGGCAATCAGCATTCGGTATGAGAACGGTGTGCTGGTTCGCGCGGCGACGCGCGGTGATGGGTTCGTGGGAGAAGACGTGACACCGAACGTGAAGACGATCCGCGCCATTCCGCTGCGGATCCCTGTGGACGGTAGCTTCACACCCCCACGGCTCTGCGAGGTCCGCGGGGAAGTGTATATGCCCCGAAAGGCCTTCGAGGAGCTCAACAGAAGGCGTGCCGAGAACGGCGAGCCGTTGTTCGCCAACCCGCGCAACGCTGCTGCGGGTTCGGTGCGACAACTCGACTCCACCATCACGGCCAGTCGCCCTCTTTCTTTCTATGGCTACGGGCTAGGTGTGCTTGAGGGAGCGGAGGTTGCGACTCAGTGGGAGGCGCTGGAGTTCATCCGCAGGCTCGGTCTGCCTGTCTCGAAGGATGTGCGGCTGTTCAGCGCACTGGAGCCGGCCATCGAGTACTGCCATGCCTGGATGAGGAGGCGAGAAGAGTTGCCGTATGAGGCTGACGGCCTCGTGATCAAGGTGAACAGTTTCTCTCTGCAGGCTCAACTTGGCGTTGTCGGGCGAGCACCGCGCTGGGCTGTTGCTTACAAGTTCCCACCGCGGGAGGCGACAACACGCCTGCTGGATATCTCGGTGAACGTGGGGCGCACGGGCGTTGTGACCCCTTACGCCGTGCTGGAGCCAGTGGTCATTGGCGGCGTCACTGTCAAGCAAGCGACCTTGCACAACGAGGATTACATTCGCGAGCGCGACATACGCATTGGCGATATGGTCATCGTTGTGCGAGCAGGCGACGTGATCCCAGAGGTTGTGGGGCCAATTCCTAACCTGCGCACCGGCGCCGAGAGACAGTTCACGATGCCCAAGGCTTGCCCCGCCTGTGGGGAGCCGCTGGTGCGGCCGGAAGGGGAAGTGGCAACCTATTGCGTGAACGCCTCTTGCCCTGCTCAGCTCGCGCGCCACCTGGAGTACTTTGCATCTCGCGAGGCGATGGATATCGAGGGTCTGGGCGAAAGGGTGGCGCAGCAACTGGTCGAGGCTGGGCTCGTTCGGGATGTGGCCGATATCTATTACCTCAAGAGGGAACAGTTGCTGCAACTTGAGGGTTTTGGGCAGAAGCGGGCAGATGCCTTGCTTGCCTCGATCGAGCGCTCAAAGGACAGGCCGTTCTGGCGAGTGCTGATGGCGCTCGGCATAAGGAGGGTTGGGGCCGTGGTAGCGCAGGCGCTGGCCGAGCACTTTCGCTCGGTGGATGCGTTGGCCAGTGCTAGCATAGAGGAGATCCAGGCAGTCCCGGGTGTGGGGCCCTTTACAGCGCAGGCTGTGCACGAATGGTTCCAGCGGGAGCGCAATCGCGAGGTAGTGGAGAAGCTGAAGCGGGCAGGAGTGCGCCTGGCGACGGAAGAGGCCGCTGCAGCCCCGGCAGGCCCACTGGCTGGCAGGCGCTTCGCAATCACGGGGCGCCTGCGCACGCTATCGCGAGAAGAGGCAGTCCAGCGCATCCGTGCGGCTGGCGGAACCGTCACCGACGCTGTTAGCTCTAAGACGGATTACTTGGTCATTGGCGAGGACCCGGGCTCCAAGTTGGCCAGGGCCCAACAACTCGGTGTGCGCACGTTGACGGAAGAGGAGTTTCTTGAGCTTCTGGGCAGTTGGCAGTAGCCTAATGCTTTGCCCGCATGGGTGCTCGCTTGTGCGGGCTAAAGAGACTTCGGGGGTAGAGATCCATGGCAACAAGCAGTAACAAGGTGCGAGTAGGGGTAATTGGCGCGGGGGCAATTGCTTCGCACGTGCACATTCCGGCTTTCCAGAGCATCCCCGGTGTGGAGGTTGTGGCCGTTGCCGATCCCAAGGAGGGCCGGGCAGCTGAGGTGGCTCGCCAGCATGGGATCGCACACGCCTTTCAGGATTACAGGGACCTCCTGGCCATCGGCGGGTTGGACGTTGTGAGCGTCTGCAGCCCGAACGCCTTCCACGCCGAGCACAGCATCGCAGCACTGGAGGCAGGGGCGCATGTGCTGTGCGAGAAGCCCATGGCACTTTCGACAGCTGAGGCCATGGCAATGGTGGAGGCTGCCCAGAGGACAGGCAAGCTCCTCATGGTGGGCATGACCAATCGCTTCCGCCCGGAGCTACAGGCGCTGCGTCGCTATGTGGCGGATGGCCTCCTCGGCGAGCTGTACTACATAAAGGCCGGCTGGCTGCGGCGCAGTGGCATTCCCGGTTACGGGTCGTGGTTCACCACTAAGCGGCTAGCGGGGGGTGGCTGCCTGCTCGATATTGGCGTGCACTTCCTGGATCTGGCGCTGTGGATCGCAGGTTTTCCCAAGCCGCTTTCGGTCTGCGGTGTCACCTTTTCCAAGTTCGGGCCTCGGGGCAAGGCGCTGGGTGGCTGGGGAGCCGACATTCATCGCGGCGGCACGCAGGTGTTCGATGTCGAGGATTTGGCCAGCGCCTTCATCAGGCTCGAGGGTGGCGCGGCACTGGTGCTTGAGGTGAGCTGGGCGAGCTACGTTGCTGACGGGGGCGAGCAGTACCTGCGCTTTCTGGGGACGGAGGGAGGAGCGGAGATGTCCTCCAGGTTCGAGCCGGAGCGGCCCATCCGCTTCTATTCGGAAAGGGCGGACGTTCAGTTCGATGCTGTGCTGCACACAGAGACAGTCAAGATGCCGCACAAGCTGGAGATAGATCACTTCTTGGCCTGTGTGCGCGGCGAGGCGGAGCCGGCTATCCCCTTGAACCAGTCGGTGATGGTCACTCAAGTGCTGGAGGCAATTTACCGGTCTGCAGAAAGCGGGCAGCTCGTGAGTATCGGTTGAGTGCGAAGCCCAAGTTTTCGCGGAGGGTGGTGGGCCAAGCGGCAAGCTGGCTCACCACCTTCCGTTTCTTTCTGGCATGTGGCCAGCCACTTGCCGCAATGCGCAGCTAGCCCGTGACTGAGCGCTCAGCTATATTGTGTCTATGCTTACTCGGAATCGGGCATCAGTGAGGGTTCGGCTCAGGAGCCCATGGCTGCTTGTCGGCCTGGTGCTCCTCGTTTTCGCTCAGGCTGTCAACCCTGCGCGCACCTGGCAGTACCTGCTGGTAGGTGTCTTCGTGCTGAATGCGGTGGCTGCGTACTGGGCAAGAGAGCTCGCCACCAAAGTGCGTGCGCAAAGGCGGCTGCTGTGGTCCTGGGCGCAGGTGGGGGATATGTTGGAGGAGCAATTCGAGCTCCACAACGATTCTTGGTTGCCCGTTCTTTGGTCTCAGGTGGTAGATTACTCCACCATCCCGGGCTACGACGTGGCGCGGGTTGAATCTGCACCTGGCAGGGCCAGCCGCGTTTGGCGCACGCGCTCGCTGTGCCGAAGGCGCGGTTCTTTCCGGCTGGGGCCATGGGAACTTTGTATGTCTGACCCGGTGGGGATTTTTGAGGTGCGCCACTTCTTTGAGGAGAGCCGGGAGGTCATCGTGTTCCCCCCGATAGTTCGTGTCCCACAGCTTGCGCTGCCGCGCGGTGAGGCTGCAGGTGTGCTGCGCAGCCGCGCTCGTGCGCGCACCATCACAGTGGACGTGGGTGGGGTGCGGCAGTATGTGCCGGGGGACAGCTTGAGCCACATACACTGGCGGACGACTGCGCGCACTCAGGCCCTGTACGTCAAGGAGTTCGAGCGCCAGCCAGCTGGGACACTCTGGGTACTCTTGGATCTGGATGAGCGCGTGCAGGCAGGAGTGGAGCCTGAGACAACGGCAGAATACGCTGTGACCATTGGCGCTTCCCTCGCTTACGCGGCCCTGCGGGAGGGGAGGCCCGTTGGGCTCTACTGCGACGGTGCGTTTCACGTGCACCTTAGCCCTAATGTTGGCCTTGGGCACCTATGGGAGCTGATGCGCATCTTGACGCGGGTGGAGCCTGGCAAGGGGCCATCTCTTGGCGAACTGTTGGAGTCGTGGAGCCGGGTTGCACGCCGAGATAGTACCGTGGCTGTGATCACGCCTTCGGGTGAGGCCGATTGGCTGCCGCCGCTGCTGCGTGCTCTCACGAGGGGGGTCGCCGCAAGCATCACGCTGTTGGACCGCGCCAGTTTCGGCGGGGATGGGCAATCTGAGATGTCCCAGCTTCTCAGTGCGCTGACTGAGCTGGGTGTGCCGTGCCGGGTGGTGCGTGCCGGAATGGAGTTTGAGCACCTTGTGCCCTTGGCATATCGGGGCCTACCACGGTTCAAGGTTGGGGCAACCGGCCGCGCCTACCTTGTGCGGGAGCCGAAGGAGGTGAGGCAGGGAGAGCCATGGTTACTGCCCCCGCTGCGCTAGCTGAGCGCCAAGCCCGGCAGGCAGACCTGCGTGCTGCTGGCCTGGACTGGCTTACGGTCGGCCTGTTGATCGGCATGCTTTACTCGCTCACCGGCGCCATCCATGAAGTTCGCTGGGTGGAGGGGACAGGCTTTGTTATCTGGGCTGGCCTGGCTGGCTGCCTGGTTAGCGTCTTCCTCGGGCGTTCTCGGCTTCCGGCGTGGCTTTGCTGGGCCGTCGCAGTCGTGCTTGGTTTGGAGCTGGTTCTGCTGGCGGTGGGCAACATCTGGCCGCCCGTTTCTTACGTTCTTGCCGATCTGGAGGCCCTGCCAGCCTGGCTGCAGGCAGTGCGGTGGCAGCCAACGTGGGCACTCTCTAGCCCCGTAATGCCGGAAACAACCGCCTACGTGAGCCGCCAGCTCGCGGCGATCGGTGCGCGGCTTTACACGTGGCTTTATCGCGTGTGGATAGGTGAGGAGGCGGGGGACCGGCGGGTGTGGCTGCTGCTCGTATCCACTGGGGCATATCTCCTTGGCTGGCTGGCCGCCTGGGAGGTCTTCCGCCGGGCCCGGCCTTCGGTGGCAGTGGTGGCGATCGGCACGGCGGTAGGCGTGCACAGCTTCATGGCCGGGCTTAGGCCAAACTGGGTACTTGCTTTCCTGGGCTTGTCCGCGCTTTTCCTTGCGCGGGCAACGGCTCGAGCCTTTGAACTGCGCTGGCTGCGTGCCGGCGCGGATTACTCTGACGAACTGGTTACACTGGCGACCTTTGTCGGGATAGGCCTGAGCGTACTGGTCGTCCTTACTGCACCTCTAGTGCCGGTGTTCACGTCGCGCTCCACGTATGAGGCCTTCTGGCGGCTGGTGCGCCGGCCATGGTCCAAGGTTGAGGACACGACGGGCAGAGCGTTCTCGGGCCTGAACTCGCCTGGCCGCACGGATTCGCTCTTTGGCGGCAGCGGACGCGCGGCGCGCGAGTAC
>JAPWUW010000083.1 GCA_028275325.1 Anaerolineae bacterium
TGTCAATGTTATCGGCGATGAGGACCGTTTGGCTACTTCCCAGGGCCTTACTCCTTGCCGCGAGCTCCAGTGTGCAGCACATCGCCAATGGCGCTGAGCAAGTACTCGACATTCTCCTCGTATATGTGGCCCATATGCCCTATTCGGAAGATCCGGTTCTTGAGCTCGTCCTGGCCCCCTGCTAGCTCGACGCCAAAACGCTCGCGTAGCTCGGCCGCAAAAGCATCGTACTGCACGCCCTGCGGCAGCCAAGCTGCGGTCACTGTGGGAGAAGCGTCCTTTTCCGCCGGGAGGATCACGAGCCCCAAGCTGCGCAGCCCTGCACGAAGCCGCCTGGCAAGCCTCTGGTGGCGGTCGCAAAAAGCAGTAGAACCCTCTGCAAGGATGAGGTCGAGTGCAGCATCCAGGCCGTAGATAAGAGGCAGCGCAGGGGTCCAAGGAGTCTCGCCACGCTCCCCGTAGCGCCTTGCGGCCACCAGGTCGAGGTAATAGCGTGGCGAAGGGTTAGCCTCGATCCTGGGCCAGATCTCACTGCTCACGAACACCATGGAAAGTCCCGGCGGCGTCATCCACGCCTTCTGTGAGGCGGTGACAATGATGTCGGGCAAGGGATCAGCTTCGATGCGCACGGCACCAAGCGAGCTCACAGCATCCACAAGGAGCGCTGGCGGCTTCGGCCTAGCGGCGATCAGCCGCGAGATTGCGCCAACGTCATTGAGCACGCCTGTGCTCGTCTCGCAGTGGGTGAGCAGTACCGCGTCGTAATGGGCCCTATCGAGCTCGAGGCTAACCGCAGCCTGGTCCACAGCCTGGCCGGGCGGAAAACGCAGGCACTCCACGAGGGCGCCATAGCGGCGGGCAATGGCCGCAAAGCGTTGGCCGAAGTGGCCCGTGACGAGCGCTAGCACACGATCGCCGGGCCGAATGCAGTTGCATATGGCCGCTTCTAGCCCTCCAGTCCCGGACGCCGTGAGCAGGAACACCTCATGGGGCAGGCCAGTCACCTGCTGAAGCTTCGCCCTAACCTGCTGGTGAAGTTCGCGAAACTCTCGCCCTCTGTGGTTAATCATAGGGCGCGCCAAGGCCTCTTGCACCTGCGGTGGCAGAGGAGTCGGCCCTGGCACGCGCAGCTCTCGCAACATAAACTCGTTCTCCAAACACGATGGGGTGCGCAAGTCACCATTGACCTGCGTGCCAACCCCAGCTAGACCACTGGTAAGGACGCCAGCGCTTTCTGGACCTCCTCAGCAGGGTATTCGTAATCCTGTAGCTTGCCTGCAAAGTAGGAGTCGTAAGCTGCCATGTCGAAGTGGCCATGCCCGCTCAGGTTAAACAGGATGCATTTCTCCTCGTGGTTTGCCTTGGCGCGCAGCGCCTCGTCGATGGCTGCCTTGATCGCATGCGCGGATTCCGGCGCGGGCACTATTCCTTCCGTGCGCGCAAAGAGCACTCCTGCCTCAAAGACGGGATTCTGGTGGTATGCCACTGGTTCGATGATGCCAGCCTTCACCAGGGCACTAATGAGCACTGCCATGCCGTGGTAGCGCAACCCGCCAGCATGGATGCCCGGCGGCACGAACGAGTGCCCTAAGGTGTGCATCTTGAGCAAGGGGGTGGTACACGCCTCATCCCCAAAGTCGTAGGCGTAAACGCCCTTGGTGAGCGAGGGGCAGGCCGTGGGCTCCACCGCGACAAAACGCGTGCCGAGCTTGCGCTTGAGGGCTTCCCGGATAAATGGGAAAGAGATGCCGGCGAAGTTCGACCCGCCGCCCACGCAGCCGATGACCACATCCGGGTAATCCCCAGCAAGTTTCATCTGCTGCAGGCACTCTTCGCCAATTACCGTCTGGTGCAACAACACGTGGTTCAGGACACTGCCCAGCGAATACTTGACGTCCTCATTGTGAGCAGCTACCTCGATGGCCTCGCTGATGGCTATCCCCAGGCTGCCTGGGGAATCCGGGTCGCGTGCCAGCACGTTTCGGCCGGCTTGCGTCTCGTTGCTCGGGCTGGGCACAACTTTGGCGCCCCAGACCTGCATTAGGGAACGGCGATACGGCTTTTGCTCGTAACTCACCTTGACCATGTAGACCTTGCATTCGAGGCCAAAGAAATTGGTGGCCATGGCGAGGGCGCTGCCCCACTGGCCAGCACCTGTCTCAGTCGTAAGCATGCGGACGCCCTCGGCCTTGTTGAAGTATGCCTGTGCCACCGCTGTATTGGGCTTATGGCTGCCGGGCGGGCTCACACCCTCGTACTTGTAGTAGATTCTCGCCGGTGTGCCCAGCGCCTGCTCGAGCCGTACAGCTCGGAATAGGGGTGTCGGCCGCCATAGCCGGTAGACGTCGCGCACAGGAGCCGGAATCTCGATATAGTGCTCAGAGCTGACCTCTTGCTCGATGAGCGCGCGGGGGAAAAGAGGAAGCAACGCCTCCGGCGAGACTGGCTCCTTGGTGGCCGGGTGAAGCGGTGGAGGCGGCGGGCTTGGCATATCCGGTATGATGTTGTACCAGGCGTAGGGTATCTCGGATTCGCTGAGCATGATGCGGTATCTTGTGTCCATTCTTACAGTCACCTCCATTATCATGCCTGGCAGGGGCGCCATCGCCCTGCTACCATTAGCCAACCAATAACACAAGAGCGCTCTGTCCGTTAGGGACGAGAGCGCTCCACTCCCGCGGTGCCACCCCGCTTAGGCCAACTGGCCTCACTCCGGGCCTATAGCCCTGCGGTCGATAACGGGACCACCCGCGAATGCCTACTCGGGCCAAACCCTTTGGGCACTGAGCTCCCGGGCCCATTCAGCAGACATACCACACCGGGCTCTCACCTTCTCCCCGGCTCTCTTGAGCGGCGACGTCTGCCTACTAGCCCCGATCGCAGCCGTTACAGCATAAGCAGTACCTCAGAGTATAGCTCGTGCGCGCGGCCGCAGCAAGTGCAATCTGCGAGGGCGTCACCTAAAATCGGTGCTCCTGTGGCACGCGTTGCTCAGCCAGCAATTTGCACTTCGGGCGCATGCCGGTATAATGGACTTGGTTCCATATGACAGCAAGCTTTGAACGGGACTAGTAGCCCCTGCTGCTAGGCGCAGAGAGTCGGGGGAAGGTGCGAGCCCGATGCCAATGCGGGGGCGAATGGGCCCGGGAGCTTTGGCCTGAACAGGAATTGTCCTCAGTAGGGCCAACGGAGACTCCACCGTTACCAGGGAGCGGGATATCGGGTCTCACAGGACAGGAGGCCCCGTATCTGCAGAGTGAGGCTGGCAGTAAAACCCTGTGGTGAGCTTCACCGCAGGGTTTTTGGTTGTAGCGCCAGCCTAAGTGGGGTGGCACCGCGGGAGGCGGCAGGCCCTCGTCCCCTTGGATGAGGGCCTGCATGCTTTCTGGACCCAGTAGATATGAGGCGAAGAAGCACAGGATCGGGGGTATGCCCATGATGCCCACGGCGAAAGCAGCCGCAGATGGAACATGGCCAGCACGCGTAGACGTGTCGCAATGGAGGGGTGTAGCTGTAGCAACTATGCCCTATGACCTTGAGACACCGGTTTCTCTTTACGCTCGTGTCGCCGGGCAACCCGGAGCCTTCATCCTAGAAAGTGTGGAGAGGGGCGAACAGGTGGGGCGGTACTCGTTCGTCGGGTGGGAGCGCCTCAACTGTATCCGGTATGATGGCGCGCGCTGGCACGTGGTCGATGGTGACCGCAGTGTCGCGCTCGAGCAGCAAGACCTCTCGCCGGTGCGCGAACTGTTGAGGCAGCTCGCCTGCCCGCTAGAACAGCAGCCTACTCCCTTTGCTAGCGGGCTTGTCGGTTACGTGGGGTATGACATGGTCCGCTTGTGCGAGCGCTTGCCCCAGCCGCCGCCGGATGATGTGGGACTGCCGTGGGCCTGGCTGTGGATGCCCGGTGTCATCTGCACTGTGGACCATGTTCGCAGCTCGTTGACGGTTGTGGCGCGGGGTAATGATGACCAGGACGCTGCAGAGAGGCTCGGCTGTGCCCTTGGGCTCATCCGCGCAGAGACACCACGACCGTCGCTGCCTATCCAGCGGGTGTCGAGCTCCCAACTGCGTTTTGAATCCAACTTCACCCGCGCGGGGTTCATGCGCGCCGTACGGCGGGCCAAGGAGTACATCGAGGCGGGTGACATATTCCAGGTCGTTCTTTCCCAGCGCCTGAGCGCTGAGTGCCATATCAGCCCGTTTGCGCTATACCGGGCTCTGCGGCGGCTGAACCCATCACCTTACATGTTTCTGATGCAGCTGGACTATGACGTTGCCGTGCTGGGGGCGTCGCCGGAGATGTTCGTTCGGCTTAGAGGGGGGGTGGCTGAGCAACGACCGCTTGCTGGGACGCGGCGGCGCGGCCGCACAGAAGAGGAGGACGCGAGGCTCGAGGCTGAACTGAGGCAGGATCCGAAGGAGCTTGCGGAGCACCTCATGCTTGTGGACCTGGCGCGCAACGATCTTGGGCGTGTGTGCGCTTATGGCACTGTGGTTGTGCCGACGCGCTTCGAGGTCGAGCGCTTCTCCCACGTAATGCATCTCGTATCGCATGTCGTAGGCCGCTTACGCCCGGAACAGGACGCTTTGGGCCTGCTAACGGCCTGCTTGCCGGCCGGCACCGTGAGCGGAGCTCCAAAGGTGCGCGCCATGGAGATCATCGACGAGCTGGAACCGTCCCTCAGGGGCTTCTACGCTGGTGCTGTGGGCTACCTCGATACGGGAGGCAATATGGATACATGCATCGCCATCCGCTCGCTGGTCCTAAAAGGCGGCCGGGCGTATGTGCAAGCTGGTGCCGGGATCGTGGCTGACTCCCAGCCAGAAAGGGAATACGAGGAGACTGTGAACAAAGCCCAAGCTTTGCTTGCGGCAATCCAGATGGCAATGGAGGAGGGCTGAACGTGGTGCTGGTGGTCGATAACTACGACTCGTTCACTTACAACCTGGCTCAGTTTCTTGGGGAGCTGAACGCTGAGGTGAAGGTTGTGCGCAACGACGCCATCAGTGTCCAGGAGGTTCTGGCGCTTCGCCCGACTCACGTTGTGATCTCGCCTGGGCCGAAGGGACCGCAAGACGCCGGTATAAGCGTGGAGCTCATCAAGGAGTGCTCAGGCAAGGTGCCTATCCTCGGTGTGTGCCTTGGTCACCAGTGCCTGGCAGCAGCATTTGGCGGCCGGGTCGGGAGGGCGAAGAGATTGATGCATGGCAAGACCTCAGCTATCTACCACGACGGTAGCGGAGTGCTCTCTGGTATAAAGAACCCCCTTATTGGGACGCGCTACCATTCGCTGGCCGTTCTGGAGCCTGTCCCTGGCTGCCTGGAGGTCTGTGCGTGGGCGGAGGATGGGGAGATCATGGGCTTGCGGCACCGCTCTCTACCCACATTTGGTCTTCAGTTTCATCCAGAGTCGATCATGACGGAATGCGGACATCAGATCCTGGCCAATTTCCTTGCCCTGTAGAGTTTGGCGAAATGCGCTGTGAGATGCTAGCGGAGGGATCGAGTATGCTGGCGATACAGGAGGCCACCAAGAAACTCGTGGCGTGCGAGAGCCTGTCGGTGAGTGAGTCCGAAGCGGCGATGAGAGATATTTTGAGCGGCAAGGCAACCGGCGCGCAGATCGGAGGATTTCTCGTGGCATTGCGCATGAAAGGCGAAACGGCCGCGGAGCTCCTAGGATGTGCGCGCGCCATGCGGGCAAGCGCTGTGCCGGTCCGCCCGAGTGCGTCGCGCTGCGTCGACACGTGTGGGACAGGAGGGGACATGTCCTTGACCTTCAACGTCTCCACGATCGCGGCGCTCGTTGCAGCCGGCGCAGGAGTGCATGTGGCAAAGCACGGGAACCGCAGTGTTTCCAGCTCGTGCGGTAGTGCCGATTTGCTGGAGGAACTTGGCGTGAGGCTTGCACTTACGCCGGAGCAAATGGCGCGCTGCGTGGATGAAGTAGGGGTGGGCTTTCTGTTCGCCCCGCTTTTGCATCCCGCTATGGCGCATGCGATGGGTCCGAGAAGGGAGCTGGCCATGCGTACAGTGTTCAACCTTCTGGGGCCGCTCACCAACCCGGCGGGTGTGCTGCATCAGGTGGTTGGTGTCTTTGATGGGACCTACTGCGAGGCAGTGGCTTCCGTCCTTGATGGGCTTGGTGCGGAGCATGCCATGGTAGTGCATGGCTACGGCGGCCTGGATGAGCTGAGCACTGCTGGACCAAACCAAGTGGTAGAACTGAGGCAAGGACGCCTGCATCGGTACATGCTCGACCCAGCCGACCTCGGGTTACCGCGCTGCAAGCTTGAGGATCTGCGAGGTGGTGGGCGCGCGGAGAACGCTCGCATTGCGCTGAAGGTGCTGCAGGGTGAAAGAGGGCCGCGGCGCGATACGGTTGTCTTAAACACTGCCGCAGCGCTGTACGCTGCTGACGCTGTTGCCGACCTGCGCGAGGGAATCGAAGCTGCCGAGCGGTCTATTGACTGTGGGGCTGCCTTTGCGGTGCTGCAAAACTTAGTGGCATTCACCTCGAGCGTGGCGGAGGCCGCATGATAGGCGGTGTGCTTGCGGCCATAGCTCGGGACAGGCTGTGCGTGGTGGAGCAGAGGCGCCGTGTCCTCCCTGAGCGCGAGCTGCGCCAACTGGCAGAGGCACGGGCTGAACGTGCCCTGGACTTTGTCGCCTCCCTGAAGGCCGCGGGTGCTCCGGCCCTAGTTGCCGAGATCAAGCGCCGCTCGCCCTCGGCAGGGCCGCTGCGGCCCAACCTGGATGTGGGCCGAGTGTGCCTGCAGTACGTTCTGGCTGGAGCTGCTGCGATCTCAATTCTCACTGAACCCAACTACTTTGGCGGAGACTATGCCGACCTGCGCGTCGCCAAGCGCGCACTAGGTCCAGTTGGTGGTGCACCGCTGCTTCTCAAGGACTTCGTGCTCACGACCTACCAGCTTTACGAGGCTCGGCTTGTGGGTGCGGATGCGGTCTTGCTCATTGCCGCTTGCCTAAGCGACGCGCAGCTTTCTGAGCTCTACAGTCTTACGCTCGAGCTGGGCATGTGTCCCCTCGTCGAGGTGCACAGCGAGGAGGAGTTGAGCCGCGCTGTTGAGCTTTCGCCCGCAATTGTGGGCATCAACAACCGCGACCTGGTGACCATGCAGACAAGCCTCTCGACGACGTTTCAGCTCGCGCCTCTCGTGCCGCCTGGGACCTTGATCTTGAGTGAAAGTGGTATCCGCACGCGGCAGGATGTGGAGGCGGTACTCTCGGCAGGGGCGCATGCGGTCCTGGTTGGGGAATCAATCCTTCGGGAGGGCGATGTCGCCACGAAGATCCGGCAGCTGTTGGGGAAGGAGCGAGGTGACTAGGGTCAAGATCTGCGGCATAACCCTCGAAGAGGACATTTGGATGGCTGTCGCGTTGGGTGTGGACTTCATCGGGCTCAATTTTGTCCCCTCCAGCCCTCGCTGCCTCACTGCAGAGCAGGGGGCTCGCTTGGTGCAGGCAGCGCGGGCCGCAGCGAGGTCCAGTGGTGCCGCCTCGCCAGAGCTGGTCGGAGTCTTTCTAGCAGAGCAGCTGGCCGAGGCTGTGAGCTTGGCGGGTGAGCTCGGGCTCGATCTCTTGCAGCTGCACGGCATGGATGCGACTACCAGGACCCCTTCGGGAATACGAGTTGTCCGTGCCTGGCGAAGCGCTCCGGGGCAGGTTCCTGATGTTGTGGGCAACCCTGCTTGGGCGCATCTGCTTGACGGTTACGATCCTCAGAAGCTGGGCGGGACGGGCCGCCGGTGTGACTGGCGGTTGGCAAGCGTCCTGGCACAGCGGTGTCGGCTATTCCTCGCGGGCGGTCTCAACCCGTGGAACGTTGGCGATGCAATACGGCAAGTGAGTCCATTTGCTGTGGACGTGGCGAGCGGGGTGGAACGAACCCCTGGCGTGAAGGACCACTTCTTGTTGAGAGCATTCATTCAGGCAGTGAAGGAGGCGGATCGTGAGTATACGGGAAACTTCGAGGGTAAGGCCTAGCCTGTTTGGGGCTGCTGGCTGGCCTTACCCCGATGAACATGGCCGGTACGGCCCATACGGGGGGCGTTATGTCCCTGAGGCTTTATACCCCGCACTGGTCGAGCTTGAGGAGGCGTTCAGCGAGGCCGTTGAGGATCCAGCTTTCAGGCAAGAGCTGCAAGCGCTTCTGGAGACATATGCTGGGCGGCCCACGCCAATCTACCGCACTCAGCGCCTCAGCAGTAGTGGCGCGCAGCTATGGCTCAAGCGAGAGGATCTTCTGCACACCGGCGCTCACAAGATCAACAATGCCTTGGGGCAGGGCCTGCTTGCCAAGCGCATGGGAAAGAAGCGGCTTGTTGCTGAAACGGGGGCCGGGCAGCATGGCGTGGCGACTGCCACGGTTGCAGCTCTCTTGGGCATGGAGTGCGTGGTCTATATGGGCAGCGTCGACATGCGCCGACAGGAACCGAATGTGCGCCGGATGCGGCTGCTGGGGGCTGAAGTTCGACCAGTGGAGACAGGTTCGGCCACGCTAAAGGAGGCAGTGAGCGAGGCTATTCGGGATTGGCTCTCGAATCTGGGCAGCACGCACTACCTGCTGGGCTCGGCTCTTGGGCCGCACCCTTACCCGTGGATTGTCCGCGAGTTCCAAGCAGTCATCGGCCGCGAGGCAAGGGCGCAATTCCTGCAGAGAGTGGGCGCTTTGCCCACGGCGGTGGTGGCCTGCGTCGGTGGTGGCTCCAATGCCATCGGCCTTTTTCATGCGTTCCTGAGCGATGCGGTCGAGCTTGTCGGGGTTGAGGCTGGAGGGCGTGGTGTCAAGACTGGCAAACATGCAGCTCGGTTTTCCGACCCCGAGCGGGGCAGGGTGGGCGTCCTCCATGGGTGCTACTCGTATGTGCTTCAGGACCAGGATGGGCAAATCATGAATACGCATTCAGTTTCTGCTGGATTGGACTACCCCGCGGTTGGCCCTGAGCATGCCTACCTTCGCGAGATCGGCCGAGCCCAGTACACCTATGTCACTGACGAAGAGGCTATAGCCGCGCTGAAGGAGCTCGCTCGCCTAGAGGGCATAATCTGCGCGCTGGAATCCGCGCACGCTGTGGCTGCGGCTCTGCGGCTTGCAGCATCAATGGGTCGGGACGAGCACGTTCTTGTGGGCCTCTCTGGTCGGGGGGATAAGGACCTCGAGACCTTGTCTGCTGCGGCGGAGGGGCAATGATGGCGGCGGGAAGGGAGCGACTGGCAGCGCGGCTAAATGCGTGCTCCGCTAAGGGGCGATTGGCGCTTGTTGTCTACATAACATGCGGATACCCCTCTCCAGAGGCCACTGTTCAGGTGTGCCGTGCGCTGGCGGCTGTTGGAGTGGATGCAATCGAGTTGGGGGTGCCGTTCAGCGATCCGCTGGCGGATGGGCCGACCATCCAACGCAGTTCAGCGCTTGCTCTGAGGCATGGTGTGACGGTACGCACGTGTTTGGAAATGGCGCGGCAGGTACGCGCGGAAGTGGGCCCGGAGGTGGGGGTTCTCTTCATGAGCTACTGGAACCCTTTGTTTCAGTACGGTTTTGAGCGCTTCCTCCAGGATGCTGCCGCTTCCGGCGCGGATGGGTTCATCCTACCCGATATGCCGCTCGAGGAGTTGTGTGCACTAGTGCCGCTTGCGGAGGCGGAAGGCCTTGCCATCGTGCCGCTGCTTGCACCAAACACACCGCTCGAGCGAGCGCGGCTTGTGAGGCATATGGCTCCCCCCTTTGTGTACGTGACGACGCGGTTGGGCGTGACTGGTGCGCGGGCCGATCTGCCACAGGCACTGAGGCAGGTCTTGGCTATGCTCAGACCGGTGGTGGAGGCGCCGCTTGCAGTTGGGTTCGGCATATCGAGGCGGGAGCATGTGCGGGCGCTATGGGGCTACGCCGATGCCGCGGTCGTGGGGAGCGCACTCCTCGATCGGCTGGGTTCTGGTGGCGATCCAGCAGAGGCTGCGGCGGCTTTCTGCCGGGAACTGCTCGATGGGTGCACAAAGGCTTGACAGGAGCATTTGCTCCCCACGTCTGGGCTGTTGCCGCGGGCGTGGCGGGTGCGCCCTGCATGGGCTGGACAGCTGCAGGGCAGCCGCCTTCGCAATGGAGCCCAGTGTCTGCGGCGGGTCCGGGCATCAAGGCAGAGCGGTCTGCAGGGCGTTTGGGCCTCGGGCATTCGTGCGGATATACTTCTCGCCGTGACGGCCAGCGGCGCCGGTGGCTCGGGTCGCCTTGTCACTTGCACCGCTTCTTGGGGAGGCATGAGGATGGCAAAGATAGCGTTCATCGGGGCTGGCAGCACGGTCTTCGCGCGAAACCTTCTGCGCGACATCTTCTTTTTTCCGGAGCTCCACGACGTCACGATCGCTCTCATGGATATTGATGCCGAGCGGCTGCGCACCTCTGAGCTGGTGGC
>JAPWUW010000084.1 GCA_028275325.1 Anaerolineae bacterium
TCGCTCCGGCTTGGCCCAGCTCTGGCCGGTTGCTTCTTGGTCATGCTGCTTGTCAGGCCGTTCGTGCGCTAGTATCATTTGCTAAAGGTGTTTTTGTGCCTGCATGAGCGCCGGGCTGGAGGTTTGGCTTTGCTCTCTGGCATTCGGGACGTAGCGATTGTAGTGCTCGCACTGGAGTCCATCGTCATAGGGCTGCTGCTCTTGCTCACGCTCTTGCAGCTGCGTTCGCTCACGCGCATGCTGCAGGAAGGCTTGCGGCCCATGCTTGATTCCGCGCAGCAGACAGTCAATATCGTGCGCGGCACCACCGATTTTGTGAGCGACACGCTGGTTCGCCCGGTGATCTGGCTGCTATCCGTGTTTTCAGGGCTCAAACGGGCGATAGGTGTGGTCTTGGGCATGCTTGGGCTCCGTGGCTGAGGCACCGTTTCTGTGGCTCCTTGCAGTAGTTCCAGAGCGCTTGGTGCACAAGGGAGGAGAAGTGGTCATGAGCAGACCGTTTTGGGTTGGCTTTGCGGTGGGTGCAACGGTGGGCTTTGTCACGGCCATGTTCACCGCGCCGAGACCGGGCCAAGAGGTGCGCGGCAGCTTGCGCGAGCGTGGCATCGAGCTCAGCAAGCAGGCTGTGCGCCTCACCGAGGAGGCACAGCGCCTGAGCGAGGAATTCCAGCGGCGAGCCGCTGAGCTCTTGGAGCAGGAACGCGCGAAGATGGAGGAGCTTCTCTCGCGGCTCTCGCGCGAGACAGGTCGCCTCGAGCAGGCGGCCAAAGAGATGCGCGAATCCTCGGGGGCGCAGCCGCCAGAGGGAGCGAACTAAGGGAAAAGCTCGCGCCGAATGGCCTCTGAGCCCGGCTAACCCGGCACGGGTACAGGCGTGCCTTCTTTGAGCGATCGCTCTATAGCCAGTGCCACAGCTGTCGCTGCACGGCCATCTTGGCCAGTGGGCAGCGGTGGTCTATCGTCCAAGATGCACTCGACAAAGTGCTCTAGCTCCATGCGCAGTACGAGCGGCTCATCGGGCCTGAGGACGCCGCGAAACGACGGATCCGGGAAGTGGAACCGGTCCCCTGCATGTATCGAAACGCCCTGGTCTGCAAGCTCGATATCAGCCTTGCCCACAGTGCCAACCACCTCGTGCCGGAAGTCGAACCTGTAGGGCAGCGAATCGGGCATGACCCAGTTGCTCTCGATGCAGCCAATGCTCCCATCCGCAAAGCGCAAGAGAGAAATGACGGCGTCATCCACGCCCAGCTCTGTCAGGACGCGCCGGCAAGAGAGGGCATATGCGCTGACGACCTCGCTCCCGCCGATCCAGCGCATGGCGTCGATGTCGTGGACCTGCAGGAAAAACGGCAGCGAGACACGGCCGCCAAGCCGCCGGGCACTGGCTAGAATGTTGTTGCGACGCGCATACTGGTAAACAATGTCTCCCAGCTTTCCCTCTTTGGCGGCTTGCCACACAAGCCGGTACCGCGGCTCAAAGCGCAGGGTGAAGCCGACCATCAGCTTCAAGCGGCGCTCTGCCGCAGCCGCGATGATCGCATCGCAACCGTCCAAAGTGGTCGCAAGGGGCTTTTCTACAAGGAGGTGCACACCAGCCTGGGCGAGCCTTATGGCTGCATCTACATGGAGGTGATCCGGCAGGCAAATGCTTGCTGCCTCGAAAGCGCTCCCCATAGACAGCAGCTCCTCCACCGAGGAGTAACTCGGCACCGCAAACTGTTGGCTTGCCTCGTGGGCCCGTGCAGGATCCGCCTCGACAGTTGCGACGAGCTCGACGTGCGGCATGTGCTGGTAAATAGCCGCATGCATTGGACCCATGACGCCCATTCCGATTACCGCAACGCGCAGCCTGTTCATCGCATGCCTCCCTGGCGCCCAAGCCATTCTGCCTCAGCCCAGACAGCCGCTGCCATTGCCTGCAGGCCAACGAGCATGGCCCTCTCATCAAAGCGAAACCCCCGGCTGTGAAGCGGTATCGGCCGCTCGCCGGCGGCCGTGCAGCCAATCTTAAGGTAGACGGCCGGCACCTGGCCCGCGTACAGGGCGAAGTCCTCGCTTGTCATGGCGGGCCCAAGTGCACAAACCACAGCTGCCTGCCCGAGCACCGCCGCTATCGCCTTTTGCGTGCGCTCTGTAAGGGCTGGCTCATTCACCACTGGCCCGAGAAGCACCTCATACTCCAGCTCGTAGCGCACGCCTAGTGCCTGGGCAAGGCCCTCAAGCATCGCTCGCAAGCGCTCTGGCACTCGCTCCGCCAGCAGTTCCAGGCGCACGCTCCTCACAGTTCCCGTCATATCGACCCTGTCGGCGACAACATTGCGGCGGTCTCCGCCACGGATCGTCCCCACATTCACCACAAGAGGCTCTCCAGGCGCTGTTTGCCGAGCCACAAGGGATTGCAACATGGTGAGGAGGTGAGCGCTTGCCAATAGGGTGTCAATACCCTCATGCGGGACGGCGGCATGTGCGCTCTGCCCCATGAGCGTTATGAGGAAGTTCGCGACACCAGCCATGGCAGGCCCCGTTCCCACCCCCACCTGGCCCACTTGAAGCCATGGCCACAGGTGAAGGCCAAACGCCGCCTGCACAGGCGGGTTCTCTAGGATCCCTTCGCGGATCACTATGGCCGCTGCTGGCGTTGCGCGCGCACCCTCTCGATAAGGGCGATCCCCCCCTTCCTCGCACAGCGGCCTCTCTTCAGCTGGCTGGAAGAGCACCTTCGCCGTCACCGCTGGTAGCGCTGGCATCGACTGCAAAAGCAGTGCGACACCAACGCCTATGGCGGCATGTGCGTCGTGACCACAGGCATGCGAGACACCTGGCACGCGCGAAGCCCAAGGCAGCCCTGTTGCCTCACCTATTGGGAACGCATCTATATCCACCCGCACCAGCACGCTGCGCTCTCGGCAGCGCCCTGGAATCTCTGCCACCACGCCAGTCCCGGCAATGCCCGCTTGCAGTGCACACCCGGCTGCGGCAAGCCGTGTGGCAATCAGTTGGGCTGTCCGATGTTCCTCGAAGCCAAGCTCCGGGTGCTCGTGCAGCTCTCGCTGAAGGCGGATGAGCTCTGGCCAGAGCCTATGCGCGCTTGCCCGTATGATCGCGGCAACTTCATCGCCCAACTAGTTCACCTCGTAGATCCCGCAGAGCTTGAGGCAAGAGTGGCAGCAAATCGCTAGCCAAAGCGCCAGCGCTGCCCAGGGTCGCTCGAACCGCTTCTGCCGCCAGGCCGTGGACGAAGGTGCCGGCACAAGCGGCCTCGAAACTGTCCATGCCTTGGGCCATGAGCCCCGCAATGGTGCCTGCCAGGACATCGCCAGTGCCGCCGGTGGCAAGCGCCGGGTTCGCGAATGGTGCGAGCGCGAGCCGCCCGTCTGGGCTGGCCACTATTGTGAATGCTCCCTTGAGGACGACGATGGCGCGGAAGCGCTGCGCGGCTTCCTGTGCTGTCCTCACTCTGTTGGCCTGCACGTCAGAGACTGTCTGGCCAAGCAGCCTGGCCATTTCCCCCGGGTGGGGGGTGAGCACGGCTTCCGAGGGGAGGTCAGCCAGCAGCTTTGGCTCGCCTGCAAGCAGGTTTAACGCGTCCGCATCCAGCACAAGGCGCGGAAGCTTCCGCACCACACCTGTCACCTGACCTATCGGCACAAAGCCTAGTCCTCTTGTCCTGGCTTCCTGGTGTTGCTCAAGCAACCTGAACAGAAGCTCCCTGGCTGGCTTCTCTGTGGTCAGGCCAGGCCCGATGAGCATGACTTGGTATCGGGAAAGTTCCTTTTGTAGGATCTCAGCGGCTGCAGGCGCTATGACACCCAGATCCGAGGGCAGAACGATGCGGGTGGCCTCCGGTATCAAGGCATCCGCTGCCGAAAGGACCACGGGTATGCTTGCGAGCGTCACGAGCCCGCACCCACTGCGAGCCGCGCCTGCCGCTGCGAGCACCGCCGCGCCGACGTAGTTGGCGCTGCCAGCAACCACCAGCACAGAACCAAAGCTGCCCTTGTGTGCCTCTGGCGGCCGCGGGGGCAGAATCGCAGCTACCTCCGGGCCAGTCAGAAGCTGCGCAGTTGCACCGCCACAGGCCCGATCTTCTGGTTCCGGCAAGCCAATATCGGCCACAACGAGCCGCCCCACCTTTGCGGCGCCGGGGAATAGCACATGCCCCCACTTGGGCAACCCGATCGCCACAGTGACATCTGCCTGCAGGGTGAGGTCATCGACTGCGCCTGTGTCCGCATCGAGCCCCGACGGCACATCCACAGCCAGCACCAGCGGCCTTGGTGGGGCTGGCGGAGCACTCGCTGGGCAGGATAACCCCCCTATTCTTCTTCTCCACGCCAGGGCACTGGTTTTCCTCAGGTGCTCCAGCACGGCAGCGATCGTGCCACGCAGTGGAGGACGCGCGCCCACGCCCAGCAGGGCATCGATTACCAGGCAAGCTCCTTCGTACCATTTGGATAGCCGTTCGAGGGCCTCATCTTCGGCGGCCAGGACGTGAGGTATGCCCATAGCGGCCGCGTGCGCCCAGTTACGGTCCTCCTGGCTGCGGGCTTCCGCGAGGAATAGCCGCACCTGTGCACCACCTGCTGCCAGGTACCGTGCAGCTACCAACCCATCCCCACCGTTGTTGCCCGGCCCGATAAGCACAAGCACTAACCCTGGGCCAACCCGTTCCAGTAGCCGGGAGGCTTCCTTTGCCACCAGGCGCCCCGCTTCTTCCATCATGTCGATATAGGAATAGCCCGAAGCATCTGCCCTGCGCTCCAGCTCTCGCATTTCCTGTGTGCTCACTATTCTCATGAGGACCGCCTATATACCTCCGGCCTTCGTTAGGTCTCGATGCTGCGCTTCAACCGTTGTCCCCTGACGAACTCGCGCAAGCAAGAGGCGATGTGCTCCACCTCGGCGTCGCTCAGTTGCGGGAACACCGGCAGCGATAGCACGCTCCTGGCCATGTTCTCGGCAACTGGAAAGCTTCCTTCCTTCAAACCGAGAAAGGAAAAGGCTGGCTGCAGGTGTACTGGCCTGGGGTAGTGAACCTGGGTGGTTACCCCTGCCTGAGCCAAGTAGGAACGCAGTTCCTCCCGGAGCGGGCTCCGCACGACATAGAGATGGCAGACGCTCCCAGCCGGTCGAGCCAGCGGCTGCAGCAGCTCACCATCCAGAGCCTCATCGTAGTAAGCTGCTATCTTGCGCCGCCGCTCGTTCCACACCGCCAGAAACGGCAACTTGGCCAGGAGTACGGCAGCTTGTAGCTCATCGAGCCTGCTATTCACCCCTTCGAGGACATGGTCGTAGCGAGATCGTTGACCGTAGTCTCGCAGCATGCGGCTCCTCGCCGCTATGACCTCGTCGTCGGTCACTATGGCACCCGCGTCCCCGTAGGCTCCCAGATTCTTGCTGGGGTAGAAACTGAAGCAGCCGGCCCGCCCGAAAGTAGCAACTGAGCGCCCGTCCACAGTTGCTCCATGCGCCTGAGCGGCATCCTCGACGACGGGTATGCCGTGTTTTGCGGCTATACTCACGATTTCGCCAATGCGGCAGGGGCTCCCGTACAGGTGCACCGGAACTATCGCCTTCGTTCGCTCGGTTATGGCGCACTCCAAGAGCTCCGGGTCCAGGTTGCCGGTCTCTGGTTCAACGTCAGCAAAGCGCGGCCATGCGCCCAGCATCCGAATAGCAGTTACCGTTGGCACCGCCGTAAAGGGTGTGGTGACAACTTCATCGCCGGGGCCTACCCCGCATGCGGAGAGAGCAATGCGCAGCGCGTCCGTACCATTGCCAACGCCCACGGCATGCTGGGCTCCACAGAAGTCCGCCCACTGTCTCTCGAAGGCCTGGACCTCTGGGCCGAGGATGAACCACCCCCGGTTCAATACCCTGTTGATCGCCGCGTCCACCTCAGCGCGGATGGACAGGTACTCGCGCGCCAGATCTCCAAATGGCACCTGGTCTTGGTTCACGCATAATGCTCCCAGTTGGCGCGGTAGTAATCCAGGGTCTGTGCCAGGCCAGCCCGCAAAGGGACGACTGGCTGCCAGCCCAGGACCTCTCTGGCTCGCTGGTAATTGCCAGTATAAGACCCGATGTCGATTGCCAGCCTCTCCTCAGGCCATGGGACCAGCCTGTAGCAGCCCCTTCCCGCAAGGTCTACAAGCAGGGCGGCGAGGTCGGCGAGCGCCACCACTTCGCAGCCTCCCAAATTGTAGGCCTCGCCTTGGAAGAGAGCACGGCACCCTGTTAGCAGAAAGGCGCGCACAACATCATCGATATACGTGAAATCTCGCATCTGCCGCCCATCCCCGTAGACGAGGATTTCCTCACCGGCAACGGCTTGCCTGATCCACCAGCCAAGGAAAGTCTGTCGCGCGTCCCGGATCCGCAACCTGGGCCCGTAGGTATTCGTCAGTCTCAGGCTGCAGGTGGCCAGGCCGTATACCCTGGCATAGACGCGGTGGTACCACTCCGCAGCCATCTTGTGGATTCCATTGACATCTGTTGGC
The DNA here is from genome assembly GCA_028275325.1 of Anaerolineae bacterium. GTDB lineage: Bacteria > Chloroflexota > Anaerolineae > DRVO01 > DRVO01 > JAPWUW01. The sequence continues at coordinate 6,504 of JAPWUW010000084.1, forward strand.
TGAAGCGGGTGTTCCTCATCCACGGGCAGGTACCGCGGGCGGCCATAAATCTGCCGAGTGCTGGCATAGATGATCTTAGCGAGTGGATTGCGCCTCCTGCATGCTTCCAGCAATGAGAGCTGGGCGCGGCAGTTCATCTCCAAATCCGTCTGGGGCTCCTCCATTGAGTCCACATGGCTCACTTGGCCAGCCAGGTTGAAGATATACTCCTGCCCTTCCACCAGAGCGAGCATGCGGGCCTGATCCCGCATGTCGGCCACGACCACGCTCACCTTGCGCATCACCGGCCACACATTGTACCAGTTCCCGCCGTGGTCTGGGAAGAGCGCGTCAACAAGAGAGACAGCCGCACCGAGCTCGACCAGGGCAATGGCCAAGTTGCTGCCAATGAACCCCAGTCCGCCCGTGATTAGGACGCGTCTGCCTTCATATGCGCCGCGCAGCTCTCGCAGCTCGTTGGGCTGAAAGTTCACTCGATTGTCACCTCTTGTAGAGTGACGGCGTCCTCCGCGCCGCCAGCACCTGCCCGAGCTAACCGCAGGCGCGGGTAGCCCGGGATATCCGCCCTGTAAAGGCCAACCTTCAGCTCATACTGGCCTGGTGCCAATCCGGTGCTGAGTTCAATCCGGTGCTCGTCAGCGATGAATTCTCCAGGCATCCACGTGCAGGCGGGCCGCCTTCCGCCGGCTGGCAGGGAATCCGCAGCCACCGCGACGGTTCCGTCCCCCTTCACCAGGTGGACGAACACAGTAATCGGTTCATCCCACTGCGCCAAAGAGCGCCAGAAGAGATTGACCGACACGCTTTCGCCTCGGCGCCACCTCGTCGGCTCCAGCCGGAAGCCGTACAGCTCCACCCAACCCCAATTCGCCCGCACTGGGCGCACCCCGTGCGGGGCAGCGAACTCGCGCTCCGGTTGGCTCACGAACACCTGCCCTAATGACGCTTCTGCCCCAGGACCTGCCGATTTTACCCGCAGCTCCCAGAGGCCTGCCGCTGCGTCAACGGGGAACCGCACTGCCGCCCGATCTCGCAGCAGTCCCTGCGGGTTGGCAAGCCCCGCGAACGCCACCTTGCTGGCAACTTCGATTCGCACACCATCCCGTTGCAAGACGTAGCGCAACGAGGGTCGCTCACTGGCCCCGCCGCAGCGCCACCATAGCGAAACCTCGATTGTCTCACCGGCCTGTGCAACCCGAGGCGAAACGCTTGCACCCAGGAGCTCCCAACTGCCGAAGCGCACTGCAAGTGGCTGCTCTGGATCGATGGGTAGCTCTTCGCCCGCCGCCTTGTGCACCTGAACGGCAGGGCCCTCCGCGCACCAGAAGCTTAGCCCGTCAGGCAGCCGAGCCAAGTTCATCGGGCTGCCGCCCAGTTCTTGCACCCCAACGCAAATGGAAGCCTTTCCAGGAGGCATATCCGCTGGCACCTGCACGCGCAGAACCTGATAGCTGTGATCCCCCACGCGCCAGTCCGCCGTCGGGTAGGCTAGCGAATCGGCTTGGCTCCAGATGAAACCTCTCTCATCTCGGAGGTTGGCGAAGAAGGCAACGTAGCGGCCGCCTGGGGCTGGCGCTGTGACCCGCCACCGCAGCAAGATGCACAGTTGTTCCCCTGCTGGCACCTCCCTGGGATAAGCCACTGACAGGAGCTGTATCCCCTGTCCTGGCCAGGGCGTATCGATAGTTGCCAGCACCTCGCTTCCTGTCCATGAGCGGCCCGGCCATCGCAGAACCTTGTAAGATGCCTGGTCAGCAACAGCCACCAGGCCAGAGCTCAGCGCCATTTGCTCGAGCTCTCGCGCCAAAGGTCGAAAAGAAGGAAGGAAAACGAGTGCCGGCTCTGCGGGCAACACAAGGGAGAGCTGGCCGTCGAACCAGCGCGCCTGGCCCCTCCAGAAGCCAAGGTACTCAAAAGACTGCCTGTCAAGGTCGGCGGCAAATTGAGCGCTCACGAGCACCTGGTCACCAACCTGGGAATGCGCGAGATAGCGCGCCACCGCAGCTAGGTCGGCTCTGTAGATCTCACGCACGTGGGGGTTCGTAGGCCACAAAGCGAAATACTGATACGCGCTGATCCCTGCCTCAATGACAAACCCGCCGGCGAGCAGCCCAAACGCCACCAACTGCGGGACCCTTAGCCTTCGCTCTAGCGCCTTGCAGATGGCCTTGGCTCCCATTGCCGCGCACAGACAAGCGGCTGGGGCCGCCCCAACCGCCCGCAAGCTCGAGGGAGCGCTGCCAGTCACGACGCTGGCCAAGAGATTCGTGAGAAGCCAACAACCTAACAACATGTGTGGGCGTGAGCGCTTGGCCCTCAACAAGCACGCTGCAGCGCCGACATAGAAGCAAATGGCGCTCAACGGGAGGAAAACTGGTCGGCCGGCAATGTTGTACCGCCACTCAGGGTCGCCCAAGAGCCCAAACATGGTTACAACCTTCAGGGCATTGCGCAGCACTGGAAACGGGTTGCCATGGCGGAGTGCAGTAAGCTCGTAACTCAGCGCCCGAATGCGTTCCGTCGCCTGAGGCACCTGGGCCATGTGCAGGTACATTGGCGCCGCCAAAACGGCGGCGCCCACTATTGCAGCGCTCCACTTCCACCAGTTTCGCCTGACTACTGGTTCCTGCATACACAACCCAAGTGCCAGGAAGGCACCAAGCGCGAGCACTCCCAGTGGCGCTGCCGAGTAGGTGTACAGCGAAGCTGCCAGGAAGAGAACCCCAAGCACACCGCGGGAGACGTGGCCCCTTTCTTGCCAGCGCCAGAAAAAGCCATATGCCAGAGTGAGCAGTGTGGGCAGCCAGATTGCCCGCAACCCGAACCTGCTGTCCAGAACATGCCAGAAACTCGTTGCCAGCAGAAAGGCGGCAGCTATTGCTTCGCTGCGGCCGAGCAGAACGCCACCAGCCCAGCTCAGGGCAGCGACCCCGAGGAGGCCACCAGCAGCAGCTGGCCAGCGGAAGGCAAGCAGGTTCTCGCCGAATGCACGCAATGCACCGGTGACCAGGTACAGGAATAAAGGCTCGTTGCCCCCATTGTGGTCGAAGAAAACGGGCCAATGCCCTGCTCTTACCTCCGCAGCGAAGACGACGCTGAAAACCTCGTCGTGCTGGAGCCCGGGTGGCACGCGGTCAAGCGCCGCGAGCCTCATGGCGGCAGCGACGCCCAGGATGGTTGCTTTTGCCAGGAAATCCCAGCGCACCTTGGGAGGGCAAGTGTGTCTCAACATGCGGCTCAAGCTCATTCTACCGGGGCCGATTATAGGGGGCCGTTCACAGCCGGGGCAAAGGCCACTTTTGGCCTGGGGAGTGCTGCACCCTATAATGGCTCCGGCAAGCATGGGTTCTGGTGGTCGGATGCGCATAGGGATTGATGCCCGGCTGCTGCACTACAGCGAAGCTGGGATTAGTCAGTACATCCTGCGTTTGCTGGAAGGGCTGGCGAGGCTGGAAATCGAGGAAGAGATTGTCGTCTTGCGCAGCCGCAAGCAGCAGCCGGCAGCTATGAGCGGCTTGCCCTTCAGATCTCTCGCCCTGTGGACACCCCCCCACAACCGGTTCGAGCAATTTGCCTTGCCACTGGAGCTTACAAGGCTCAAGCTGGACCTGCTCCACAGTCCGGATTTTATCCCACCTCTGCGCAGACGCTTCCGGTCGGTAATCACGGTTCACGACCTGGCTTTCCTTCGCTATCCGCATTTGCTGACGCGCGAAAGCGCACACTATTATGCCCAGATAGATCAGGGAGCTCGCAGCGCTGACAGGGTCATCGCTGTCTCTGAGAGCACAAAGCGCGATGTAATCCAACTGCTCGGCGTTCCTGAAGATCGAGTTGTAGTGATATACGAAGCTTATAATCCGGCGTTCAGGCCGTTGCC
>JAPWUW010000086.1 GCA_028275325.1 Anaerolineae bacterium
TCGAAAGGCACGGCGCCCCAACCTGGCTCAGAACACAGACTTACCTCGAGCCATACCCCGCGGAGCTCGGGCCGCGACACTTTTTATAGCAGGGCAAAATGGTATCGTTTTGGCGAGCGGCACCATCTGCCCTTATACTCGGTGAGAATTTGACTTGGGAGGTGCTTTATGGCAGCGCCGAACAGCCTGGAGGAGACAAGGCAAAAGCTCTTGGCCCAGCCGCAGAGGCTCTCCGGCCTGGTGGAGTATCAGGAAGGGGCAATAGTGAGCCGTATGCTGCTGCGCAGCGGCAGCGGGAACGTCACTCTCTTTGCCTTTGCCGCTGGCCAGAGCCTGGCGGAGCATACCACCCCGTACGACGCCCTCGTCTACGTGCTCGACGGCGAGGCCGAGATAACCATTTCTGGCCGGCCCATCCGGGCAAAGGCTGGCGAAGTGCTCATCATGCCGGCAAACGAGCCCCATGCTGTAGCCGCCCCTGTCCCCTTCAAGATGTTGCTCACGATGATCCGCTCCTAGCGTCGGCCAACGGAGGTAGAGCATGCAGGCAGCAGAGCAAATGCAAGTAGCGCGCAAAGAGGCGGTGAAGGGCCTGATCCGGGCCCTTCACGATGGTGCGGATCCGCAGGAGCTCAAAGGCCGCTTTCGCCAGGTGCTGCACGGGCTCACAGCCGCGGACATCGCGCAGATCGAGCAGGAGTTGATCGAAGAGGGCATGCCGCGCGAGGAGGTCCATCGCCTCTGCGACGTGCACCTCAGCATCTTTCGCGAGTCCTTGGAGGGGCAGGAGGAGCTTGCGCCGCCGGGCCACCCCATCAACATCCTCATGGGGGAGCACCGGCTGATGCTTGAGCAGGCCCAGCGCCTGCGCGAGCTTGCTCAGTGCGGGGAGGCGCGGCCCACCACGCCTGAGTTTGCCGATATCATTGAGAAGCTGCGCAGCTCTGAGAGCCATTATGTCCGCGAGGAGAACGTGCTTTTCCCTTACCTTGAGAAACATGGCATCACGCAGCCGCCCGCCATCATGTGGATGGAGCACGATCAGATCCGGGCGATCAAAAAGGGCATTTACGCCCTTGTGGAAGGCGCGGCCCCTGGAGGAGCGGGGGATCTAGCCTCGCTTGCCACAAGCTTGGCGGAGGCACTCGCCAGCCACTTCTACAAGGAGAACAACGTGCTCTTCCCTGCCGCGCTGCGCGTCATCACGGCTGAAGAGTGGCCAGCCATCCGCGAGGAGTTCGACGCCCTGGGCTACTGTAGCTTCACGCCAGAGCGCCAGCCCATGCCAGGCACCGCGCCTGAGGCCCCAGGCGCTATTACAAGCGAAGGGACTATCCGTTTGCCCACCGGCACCCTTTCGGTGGCGGAACTTGAGGGCATTCTGAATGCACTCCCGCTCGATGTAACTTTTGTCGACAAGGACGACCGCGTGCGCTACTTCAACGATATCGCGCACCGGATCTTCCCGCGCGCCAAGGCCGTGCTGGGGCGGACGGTGCAGCGCTGCCACCCGCAAAAGAGCCTCGCCGCGGTGAACGAGATACTGCAGTCCTTCCGCGAGGGGCGTCGGGATGTGGCCGAGTTCTGGCTGCAGCATGAGGGCCGCTTTATCCACATCCGGTACTTCCCGGTGAGAGACAGGCAGGGCAACTACCTAGGTTGCCTGGAGGTGATGCAGGACGTCACGGCCATCCGGCAGCTCGAGGGAGAGAAACGCCTGCTCTAGCGGCCGCGCCACAGGCGCAACGCATGGCCAAGCTGCGTGTTCTCTAGGTTAGCAAGGCAAGAGGCCAGCAGCGTTCGCCAGGGCCTTGGGTTCCCTCGACCTCCACCATGGCGGTGAGGTTATGGCAATGAGCGCGCAGGAGTGGAAAGTTATAGTGAACCCGGCGGCTGCCTGCGGTGCCGTCTACCGGGAGTGGCCGCAGATGCGCTCCTTCCTGCAGCAGCAGGGCCTGCGCTTTCGCGACGTCTACACGGAGGCGCCAGGCCATGCTGTGGAGCTTGCGCGGCAGGCCTTGGCGGAGGGGTACCCGACGGTGGTCGCCGTCGGTGGCGATGGCACCGTGAACGAGGTCGTGAACGGCCTGGTGGCCGAGGAGCCTGGGCCTTGCCGGCCAACGGCCACGCTGGCCATCATCTCCCGCGGCACAGGTTGCGACCTGGGGCGCAGCCTGGGCCTAGCCGATGTGCGCCGCGCGTTGCGCTCGCTCCTTGCGCCAAAGGGCAAGCTCTGCATCGACGTCGGCGAGGTGACGCTCCAGGGGTGGAGCCGCAGGCCGGAGAAGAGGCTTTTCGTGAACGTCGCTGGGCTTGGGTTTGATGGGGAAGTTGTCGAGGGCCTGCTCGCGCGAGAGAACGCTGGCAAAGAGCTGGGCGGCACTATCCCTTACCTTGCCCAGGTGGTCCGCACGATCCTGGGGTACCGCAACAAACGAGTTCGGCTTCGCGTCGACGGCGAGGAACCCGCAAGCGGGGTGTTCACCGGCATTTTCGTGGCCAACGGCCGCTTCCTCGCCGGCGGCATGCGCATCGCACCAAAGGCCAGCCTTACGGATGGCTTATTTGACCTTGTCCTCATCCGCAAGCTCTCGCGGCTGGGGCTCTTGCTGCGCTTGCCGACAGTCTACTTCGGCTGGCACGAGATCTTCCCGCAGGTGCGCATGCGAAAGGCTCGCTCGCTGGAAGTGCAGGCCGAGGAACGGCTGCTCATCCAGGCCGATGGAGAGCTGCTCGGGCTGGCACCAGCGACCTTCCGCATCCTGCCGCAGGCCCTGCAGGTGCTCGTCTGAAGCCGGAAAGCCTCAATCACGCCCTTTCGCATCGGCCGGGGGCATAGCGGCGGGCGGGCGGTTCTTCCTTAGGCGCTCGTAGAGCTCAAGCCCAACGCACTGTGCGGCCTGCGGGCACCAATCCAGGCAGGAGGCGCCAATCTCGCGTGCAATCCAGAAGCCGCAGGAGCCGCAGCGCGCCAACGGCTCATCGCTCCAGATCTCCACTTCTTCGTTGCAGTTCGGGCAGCGCACATAATCCGGCCGCGGCTCTTTGAAGCGCAAGGCCCCCGGGCAGCCGTGGTACATCTCACCCCTCCGCGCCTGGCGCAAGCCAATAGTTTATGAGCTCACTATACTATGGGGCGCTGTACAAGGCAAGCTGCACGTGGCTGCAGCGGCGCTTCTCAGGTGTGCCCGCATTTCTGCCTGCCCGCAGGCACTCTCCCCAGCCGCCCCGGAACTCAGCTGGGCCCATCGCGCCAGCATATGCTCCTGGCCTACGGCTGCCTCGACTTTCTCTCCATCGCACCAGCGAAGCCTTGAAAAGCTCTGGGGCCGCCGCGCAGGTCTGGCCACGCTGCAGTATCGTCCCGCCGTCTGCAAGTTGGGTGGCCGCCAAGGTTCCGCAATTACTCGTGCATCCGCCGCTGTCAACGCACGCTAGCGTCCATGGTGTTTGCTACGGAGTTTTCCAACCTGCCCTCCTCTCTCGCTGCCGAAGCACGTTGGCCGCCATTGCCGCAGCTCGGGGAGGCATCCCCACTGGCCCGCCCTAAGAGCCGAGCCCATCCACGAGGCGGGTGGGCGGGAAAGCCTTGACCCCTGGAGCGCTACACCTGCGGCCATAGTGCGCTGGTACGGAGAGGGGTGGGCGGGCGGGGCTTTTCCCGGAGCCACCCCCCCGGCCGGGAAGGTGCGCGGGATCCGCAAGCGGTAACTTCTGCGCGCAGAGCTTTGCCCGACACCCAACAGCCTGCCTGGCGCAGTGCTTCCCGGAGGCGTTTCTTGGCCGCACTTGCTGGCCTTTTGCCTGGGCACTCGTCGCTGTCAAAGCACACTGGCGGCGTTTGCGTCTTGCTGTGCCAGTGCAGGAGGTATTCCCACCCGCCGCCCACGCCGCAGCTTGCCACCTTTTACACGGTTGCCCTGCGAGGCAGGCGACTCACAGGGAATTGCCGTGCACGGCCAAACTGCAATGCACCCTGCGGCTGCAACCTCTGCTTCTCCAAGCGCAGCCCGTGCATCCCGGCCGGTGGGAGGAGGCCGATGGCCATTTGACACCCCTGCGACTCTGCAGTAGGCTCTTGCGCGCAGGGCTCACAGGCTGGCGCTTGGCGTTGGGCGGCTGTTGCGGCCAGGAGCCAGCCGCTCAGGGGGTGCAGCGGATGCGCAGGAGGACAAGCTCTCACATGCGCTCAAGGCTGATGCACCGCGAAAGGGAGCTCCTCAGCAAGATCATGGAGATGAGCCCGATAGGCATTTGCGTCGTCGATGCCGAAGGGCACATCGTGGCGGCTAACGCCAAGGCCGAGGAGGTTCTGGGCCTGGATCGCGCCGAGATCACGCAGCGCACCTACAACGACCCCCGCTGGCACATAACCTCTTACGATGGCGGGCCTTTCCCCGATGAGGAGCTGCCGTTCCAGGTGGTGCGCCGCACGCTGCGGCCGGCTTACGGGGTCCAGCATGCCATCGAGTGGCCGAATGGGCGCAGGGTCTTCCTGCGCATCAATGCGGCGCCGCTTCTTGGCGCCGGGCGCAGGTTCGAGGGCATGGTGGCCGTGTTTGAAGATTGCACGCGGGAGGTGTTGGCCGAGCGCGCCCTGCGCGAAAGTGAATCTCGCTACCGGCTGCTTGCGGAGCTCGCGCAGGACATCATTGTCCTTCTGGACCTGGAAGGGCGCATCCTTTACGTCAACCCCGCTGGCTGCCAGGCAGTCGGCCTCTCCAGCGAGCAGGTGCTTGGTCGCTTCGTGACCGATTTCTTTCCGCCCGAAGAGGCCGCGCGCATCCAGCAGCGCCTCGCCCAGAGGGCGGCTGGCACAAGCCCTGGCCGTAGCCTCTACCAGAGCGAGTTCCTGGACCCTGCCGGCAGGCGCGTGCCGGTGGAAATCAGTTCCACACTCGTCAGGCACCCCGACGGCAGTGCTTCGGTCCTCGCGATTGCGCGGGATCTCAGGGAGCGGCGGCAGGCCGAGCAGCTGCGCGAAGCCCTGCACGGGATTGCCCTGGCGGCCATCACCGGTGAGAGCCTGCCTGAGGTCTACCGTTGCGTGCATCAGGCCATAGCAGCCCTCATGCCAGCGCAGATGTTCTACATCGCCCTGCGCCGACCAGGAGCGCCCGCCGTCTCCATCGTCTACCACACTTTGGAGGAAAGGACGCGCCGAGAAAGGGTCGGGGCACGGGGCAAGACCGAATACGTCTTGCGCACTGGCAGGACTTTGCTTGCCGACCGAGCCCTGCTTGAGCAGCTTGCCGCCGCGGGCCAGATCGAGCCCGAATCTGCCCTTGAGCCGATCTATTCCTACCTCGGAGTGCCGCTCTTCTACCGCGGCGAGGCGATCGGCGTCATGGCCGTCTATAGCTGCCAGCCCGAGGTCGCCTATGGGCTGCAGGAACAGCAGCTCCTGGAATACGCCTCCACCCAGGTGGCAATGGCCATTGGCCGCCGCTGGGAGTCCGAGCTTCTGGCGGAGCGGGAGCGTTTCCTGGATACGCTTCTTGGCAACCTCCCGGGAATGGCATACCGCTGCCTCAACGACCGGGATTGGACGATGCTCTACGTGAGCCGTGGCTGCCTGGAGCTAACCGGCTATGAGCCCGAGGAGCTCATTGGCAACGCCGCCGTCTCATATGCACAGCTCATTCACCCCGAGGACCGGGAGCGGGTCTGGCAGGAGGTGCAGGGTGCGTTGAGCAAGGGGATGCCCTTCACAATGGAGTATCGCATCCGGACGCGCGACGGAAAGCTGAAATGGGTGTGGGAGCGAGGCCTGGGAGTTGCCAATGGCGACGGCATGGCCCTCGAAGGCTTCATCTCAGACGTAACGGAGCGGCGCTTGCTGCAGGAGCAACTGCTTCAAGCAGGCAGGCTGGAAGCAGTGGGGAGGCTGGCCGGGGGCGTCGCGCACGACTTCAACAACCTTCTCACGGCCATCGCCGGGCACGCGCGCTTCATCCTGGACGGCCTAGCGCCGGAGAGCCCGCTTGCTGAGGACGCGCAGAGCATACTGAACGTGGTCAACCGCGCCGCAGAGCTCACCCGCCAGCTGCTGGCTTTCTCCCGCCGGCAGGTGCTCTCCCCACAGGTGCTTGACCTGAACGAGCTCCTGAGCGGCTGGCAGAAGATGCTGCGGCGGCTCCTCGGGGAGGATATCAGGCTCGAGTTGGAGCTTGCACAAGGGCTATGGCCCGTCTGCGCCGATCCAACCCAAGTGGAGCAGGTGATCCTCAACCTGGCGGTGAACGCGCGCGACGCCATGCCCCGGGGCGGAACCCTGCACATCAAGACACGCAACGAGCAGCTCGCCGGCAGCCTTGCTGCAAGTGTTGGCGCTGCACCTGGCGATTACGTCCTTCTGTGCGTGCGCGATACGGGCGTGGGCATGACGGAAGAAGTGCGCAGGCGCATCTTCGAGCCATTCTTCACCACCAAGGACCTGAATAAGGGCACCGGGCTCGGCCTGGCCACAGTCTATGGGATCGTGAAACAGCACGGCGGGGCCATACACGTGGAAAGCGAGCCGGGGGAGGGCGCCGCGTTTTACGTCTACCTGCCCCGTCACCTTGGCCAGGCGGAGCCGGCGCGGGAGGCGCAGGAGTTGCCAGCGCGCGCACGGGGCCAGGGCACCGTTCTCGTCGTCGAGGACGATGCAGCCGTGCGCCGCGTGACGGCGCGCATCCTCGAGGGCGCTGGCTACCGCGTGCTGGTGGCGGCCAGCGCGCAGGAGGCCCTGGAGCTTGCAGCCGCAGAAAGGGAACTCAAAGTCGTGGTGAGCGATATCGTCATGCCTGGAACCGATGGCCTTGCCCTCCTCTCAAAGCTGCGCTCCCTCCACCCCGGGCTGCCAGCCGTGTTCGTCACTGGGTACTCCGAGCAGCTGCTTGCCGAGCGCGGGCTGGATGCCACTGCGGGTGGCGCCGTCCTCTCCAAGCCCTTCAGCGCCGCAGTGCTCCTGAATGCCGTGGCCCAGCAGGCCCAGCGCAGGGCAGAGTTCCCTGCCTGAGCGGCAGTAGCCCCTGGCTGACACCCGCCCACAGCCACCCGGCCACCATGGCGCGAACCTGGCGCAAAAGCGGCAACTAGCACACAATTTGAGCCAGATCCCACGGCAAGGCTTCCCAGATGCTGATGGCGGGCCTTGCCAACAGTGGGATACAACTTCTTTTTTTACGGCTCCTTTACGCTGCTAGCCCTCAAGTTACGCCTCCCGGTGCCGGAAAGTTAAGCAGCTTATGGCCATAAAGGCGGCAAGACCAATGAAAGTGGGGAGGGCCTATGAAGTGGCTCAGGTTCTGGAGGAACAGCAGCAAGGGTGAGATGCAGGCGGCACGAGAGCGGCTGGCTGAGCTCGAGCAAGCGCTCGGTGAGGCGCAAGAGGAGCTCGCCAGTGCTCAACAGGCAATGGGTGAAGTGAGCGAAGTGGCTGAGAGCGTGGCAAGCTCTGCTGAGCAGCTGGCGCAGACAGCCGAGGGAGCCGGGCAGGCCACCCAGCAGGTCGCACGGACCATTGAGGAGGTAGCCAAGGGCGCCACGCAGACGGCCGAAGCTGTGACCGAGGCCAACAGCGGCATGAGCGACCTGGCGAAGCTGATCGATGGCGTCGCCAAGCGCGCCCAGGAACTTGCTGGCAACGTCGGGGTGCTCACTTCCAACGGGCAGGTGGTCCGAGATGTGGCCAATACCATTGCCCAGCGCTCCGCCCAGGCAACGGAAGAGGCACGCGCCACTGTCCAGGTTTCGGAGAACGGGCTTGAGGCCATGAGGGCCACCGTGGCCAACATGGAAGAGCTGGTGCGCACCGTCGGTGAAGCGAGCCAGAAGGTGCAGGAAATGGGCAACCGCACCCAGGAGATCAGCAAGATCGTGGCCACCATTGAAGACATTGCCAGCCAGACGAACCTGCTTGCCCTCAACGCCCAGATTGAGGCGGCAAGAGCTGGCGAGCAAGGCAGGGGCTTTGCTGTTGTGGCCGACGAGGTGCGCAAGCTGGCCGAGCGTTCTGCCCGCGCCACGCAGGAGATAGCTCAGCTCATCAACGCCGTGCAGGAGAGCGGGCGCCAGTCGGTAGCGGCGATGGCAACCACTCAGGAAGGCGTGAGGAAGGGCGCCGAGCAAGCGCAGCAAGCCTACAGGGTTATCGAACAGCTGCAAAGAGCAATCGCCTCCATCGTCGCGCAGATAGACGAGATGAGCAAAGCTGGGAAGGAGCTCTCCGCTGCTGGAGACCAGCTGGCCCAAGAGCTCGAAAAGGTCTCGGCGCAGGTGGAAGAGGCCTCGGCCGCCTCAGAGGAGATGGTTGCGGCCACTGCCGAGGTCAACCAATCCCTTGCTTCTGTGGCTGCCATTGCGGAGCAGGCGAGCGCATCGGCAGAAGAGGTGGCGGCCAGCGCCGAGGAGCTTTCGGCTCAGGTCGAGGAGGTGGCTGCTGTGGCGCAATCCATGGCAGAGCAGGCCCAGCAACTGCGGGATATCGTGGCGCGCGCGGCCGTAGGCCAAGCCGAGCCAGTACCAGCAAGAGAACAGGCTGCGCCCCGGCGCGCGGCAGCCCAGCCAGCTCGACAGGAGCGCGCCACCGCCCAGGCGCCCAAGGGCGCAAGGCAACCTGCCCTTGCCGCCGAGGGCAACGGGCGCACACGACGCTGATTGCCCGTTATCCCCTGCCCCCAACTTTTGGAGGCCACTCCCCTCGCATGCCGCAAGAGGGGAGTGGCCGACAACTAGCAAGGGGGCAGCAGGATCCTCCGCCTATTCTCTGCGCGAACAAGAAGGATGCTGGAGGTAACCCATGCAGAACGAGCGTCAAGCCATGCGCTCAGAGGAGCAGATTGTCGTATTCCAGCTGGGGCACGAGTCGTACGGAGTCGACATCTCCCTCGTTCAGGAAATAAAGACGATGGCCCCCATAACGCGCATGCCTGAGTGCCCGGATTATGTCGATGGTGTCCTCAACTTCCGCGGGCAGGTGACGCCTGTGGTGAACATGAGAGCGCGGTTCGGCATGCAGAGGGCGGAGCCGACGAAGGACACGCGCATCATCGTGGTTGGTTCCAGGAGCCAGCCGGTCGGCTTGCTTGTCGACAGCGTCTCAGAGGTCCTCCGCCTGCCCGCGGAGCTCGTGGCGCCGCCGCCACCACTCCTTTGCGAGGGCAGGGAATCCGCAGTGCGCGGCATCGCTCGCGTGGGGGAAGAGCGTCTCATCATCTTGCTTGAGCTGAGCGAGGTGCTCAAATCGGTGGGCGAGCTCCTCCCCGCCGCCGCGTGACAGGCAGGAGGCTTCCCACCCCATGCCACAAGGAGAGACAAGCACATGAACATGGCGGAAGATCTGGCAGCTCAGGTTGGCGCCCGAGTGAGGGCGATCGCTGTGGAGTGGAGCCCACCCCTAGCTCAGGAACTGGTGGAGCGTCGTGGGCTGCCGCTGCCTGTTGCCGAGGAGATGTCCCAGGTGGCACTGATGCAGGTCGGGGTGGCCACAGCCCTGGCACTCCTGCACGCCGAGGCACAGCCGGACTGCACGCGGGCGGGCCACCCCTATACCTGCGGCGCGGCCGCAGCAATGGACCGCATCGAAGCCAGGCTCCTGCCCCGCTTGCGCCCGCCCGCAACCAGGGAGCTCTTCAGGGAACTCGTGCAGAGCGTGCTGTGCTGCTGGGCCGAACATGCCATCCTAGCCGACAAGCCCACGGCTGTAGAGAAGGTAAAGCCCGAGGAAGTACCCCGTCACAATGACGATGGCATCCACTTCCAGGAGGAGCAGCCTCCTCTCTGAGCGAGTGAGGTTGTTAACTAGCCCCACCACAGTGAGCAACATGCCCAGCAGCCCCGCCAGGGCAAACGCCGGGTTTATCTCGCCCAGGAAGCGGCCTCGGGTATAGATGAAATCTGTGAGGCCTAGCCCAAACATGTTAAAAAGGTTGCTGCCAAACAGGTTGCCAACAGCGAGGTCGTAGGCGCCAAGACGCGCCGCAGCGAACATGGTCATCATCTCTGGCAAGGAAGTGACCATGCCGACGAGTGCTGTGCCGATGAAACCGGCGCCAAGCCCTGTGGCCGCAGCTATGCCCAAAGCGCTCCGCACCAGCAAGGGCGTCGCCACGAGGAGTATGGCGCTCGTCAGGCCAAAGCCGCCAAACGCGCGCCAGAGCGGCGGCAGCTCTGAGGCCCC
>JAPWUW010000087.1 GCA_028275325.1 Anaerolineae bacterium
CACGGCCGGGTGCGCCGGCTGGCGGAAGCGGCGCGTGAGGCGGGGCTAGAGTTCTAGCCAGGCGTTTGGAGGGATATGGATGGCAGCCGTAAGGGAATACCCCGTGGCCGAAGAGTTTGACGAGCGAGTAGTTGAAATAAACCGCGTGGCCAAGGTCATGAAGGGAGGGAGGCGTTTCGCCTTCCGGACAGTCGTTGTTGTCGGGGACAATCGCGGCCGCGTGGGCATAGGCGTGGGAAAGGCCAGGGAGGTGCCGCAGGCGGTACGCAAGGGGATGGAGAAGGCGAGAAAGGCTATGGTCTCAGTGCCATTGGTGGGCGGCACAATCCCTCACCCTGTGATCGGGACCCATGGCGCAACCAAGGTCCTCTTGCGGCCAGCAAGCCCTGGGACAGGCGTGATCGCTGGGGGCTCGGTTCGGGCGGTTGTCGAGGCAGCGGGCATCAGGGATGTTCTTTCCAAGGCTTTTGGCAGTCGCAATCCCCTGAACGTGGTGCGAGCTACAATGGCAGCGCTTTCTCAACTTAAGGATCCAGAGCAACTGGCTATAGCCAGGGGCAAGGATCCATCGCAGTTGCGGCCTTTTTGGGAGAGAAAGGGGCGACAAGAGAATGGGTAGCAATGGCAAGCTGCGCATCAGGTGGGTGAAGAGCACCATTGGCGCTAAGAAGGAACACAAAGCCACGCTGCGCGCCTTGGGGTTACACCGGCTGAACCAGGAGGTCGTGAAGCCGGATACCCCGGCAATCCGCGGGATGGTGAAGGCCGTCGCGCACCTGGTGTGCGTTCTCGAGCTGGACCCAGAAGTGGAGAGGAACCCATGAAGTTGCACGATTTGCGGCCGGACGAGGGTTCGCGCAAGAAGCGCAAGCGCGTTGGCCGTGGTATAGCTGCGGGCCAAGGCAAAACGGCTGGACGTGGCACCAAGGGGCAGAATGCGCGCTCGGGTGGGCGTGTCTCTCCGTATTTTGAGGGCGGGCAGCTGCCACTGGTAAGGCGGTTGCCGTGGAGGCGTGGTTTCACGAACATCAACCGCGTTGAGTACACGCCGGTGAACATCAAGCAGCTTGCTGTGTTCGAGCCGCATGCGGTGGTGACGCCGGAGGTGCTGGCTCAGCGCCGGATAGTACGTTCGCTCAGCAAGCCGATCAAAATCCTCGGCGATGGCGAGCTAGACAAGCCATTGCATGTGGTGGCACATGCGTTCTCCGAGAGCGCTCGCGAAAAGATCCTGGCGGCCGGTGGCCAGGTTGAGCTGATCGGCTGAGCGCGCTTGGCCGCTGGAGCTGGGTGAAGCCAACATGCTGGAAGCTGTCCGCAATGCGCTGCGAGTGCCGGATCTGCGCCGCAAGATCCTGTTTACAGTGGGGATCCTGGTGGTTTACCGGTTGGTCGCTCACGTGCCGGTACCCGGGGTGGACAGGGAGGCCCTGCGCTTGGCGTTTGCGGCCACGTCCGAGACGGGCCAGCTTCTGAGCTTTCTCAACCTGCTCTCTGGCGGGGCGCTTGCCAACTTCTCCGTTGTGGCTCTGGGAGTGTACCCGTACATAACCGCGCAGATTGTCATCCAGCTGCTCACACCGCTGATCCCCAGGCTTGAGGCGCTTATGAAGGAAGGGGAAGCTGGCCGGCAGCGGGTGACGCAGTACACCTATTTGCTGACAGTACCGCTGGCGGCGCTTCAGGGCATTGCGCAGGCGACGATCATGCGCCAGAGCAGGGTGTTGGTTCACTTTGGCTTCGGTCAGGATGCGTTGCTCAGCCTCTCAATTATCGCCTCACTCACGGCTGGGACACTTTTTGCCATCTGGTTGGGGGAGCTCATCACTCAGGAGGGCATCGGCAACGGGATCTCGATTGTGATTTTGGGCGGCATAGTGGCGGAGATCCCACAAAACGTCGCTAACCTTGTGGTGAGTGACCCTGTGGGGCTGGTGATCTTTGTTCTGGTGACGATTGTGACTGTTGGCGTGATCGTGTTTGTCCAAGAGGGCGAGAGGCGCATCCCGGTGCAGTACGGCAGGCGTGTGGTGGCACAGCGAGGGAACAGGCTCAGAGTGGCTGGGGGGCAGGCGACGCATATTCCCCTGAAAGTGAACTCCGCGGGCATGATCCCGCTGATCTTTGCCCAAGCTCTGCTCATTTTGCCGAGCTCTATTGCGGGCTATTTCGTCTACTCCCAGACGAGCTGGGTGCGAGCTGCTGCCACGGCTATCAACCGCGCAATAGGTCCTGGGGGCAGCGCGTACTGGGTTCTGTATTTCCTGATGGTAGTCGGTTTCACGTATTTTTACACTGATGTTGTGTTCCGACAGCAGAACCTGCCGGAGATGCTCCAGAGGCAGGGTGGCTTCATCCCCGGCATACGGCCAGGCAAGCGGACTGAGGAATACCTGAACGGGGTCCTGAGGCGAATCACCCTGGTCGGCGCCCTCTTCCTGGGAGCAGTTGCTGTTTTGCCCTGGTTGGTGCGGGGTATCGCCCACACTCGGGGCACGCTGGTGACAAGCGCCGGGTTGCTCATCGTAGTTGGGGTAGTGCTCGATACGATGCGCCAGCTCGAGGCGCAGCTGCTCATGAGGCGGTATGAGGGCTTTTTGCGCAGGTAAGAGGTTGGCGGCATAATGAAAAGGTTGCAGCGGGCAATAATCGTCTTGTTGGGCCCCCCTGGGGTGGGGAAGGGCACGCAAGCGGCCCTGTTGGCGTCCAGGTTTGGGTTGCCCCATGTGGCAACAGGTGATCTGTTCCGGGAGGCTCTTGGCCAGAACACACCGCTTGGGTTGCTGGCCAAATCCTATATGGAAAAGGGCCAGCTGGTGCCAGACGACGTGACGATTCAGATGGTGAGCGAACGCCTGAGCAGGCCGGATTGTGCTCGTGGGGCCATACTGGATGGGTTTCCGCGCACCGTCGAGCAAGCGGAGGCGCTGGACCGGATGCTTGCGCAGAGTGGGGACAGCGTCTTGCTTGTGCTGTACCTAAGTGCTGGCGAGGAAGTGCTCCTTGCGCGTCTCGCTTCTCGCTGGACGTGTCGGCAGTGCGGAGCCGTCTACAACAGCCAGACGCGCCCGCCGAAAGTGCCGGGCGTCTGCGATGTCTGTGGCGGGGAACTGTTCCAGCGCCCAGACGACACGCCGGAGACCCAGCGCCGAAGGATACAGGTCTATCTGGAGCAGACGGCCCCTCTTGTGCAGTTCTACCGCGCACGGGGGTTGCTCCATGAGGTTAGCGGTGAGGCTCCGCTTGAGGTTGTGCAGGAGCAGCTAGCCACGGCGATTGAGGATGCGCTGGCCCGGCGGGCGTAGACAAAGCTTGGCCGTTCGCCTCAAGCGCCCAGCGGAGATAGCGGCCATGCGCCAAGCTGGTCAGCTGGTGGCGAAAGCGCTGGTTGCCGTACACGAAGCGGTCAGAGCTGGGGTTACCACCGCGGAGCTTGATGCTATTGCCGAAGAGGTGATTGTAAGTGGCGGCGGCAGACCAAGCTTTAGGGGTGTGCCGGGAATAGTGCCTGGCGCGCCACCATACCCGGCAGCGACCTGCATCTCTGTGAACGAGGAAGTGGTACATGGGATACCTGGGGATCGGGTCCTGCAAGAGGGTGACATTGTGAGCGTCGATGTGGGCGCGGTGCTCGACGGCTGGCATGCCGATGCGGCAATCACGTTCGGGGTGGGGCAGATTTCGGCTCGTGCCCAGCGGCTGATCGAGGTAACGAGGACGGCTCTAATGCTGGCTATAGGCAAGGCCAGGCCTGGGTACAGGCTGGGGGATATTTCAGCGGCCATTCAGGCTTATGCTGAAGAACATGGCTTTGCCGTTGTGCGGGAGTACACAGGGCACGGGATTGGCCGCGAAATGTGGGAGGGGTTCCAGGTTCCAAACTTCGGTGTGCCTGGAACTGGCCTGAAGCTTAGGCCGGGCATGACCATGGCCGTTGAGCCGATGCTTATCGATGGCAGCGGTGATACTACAGTGCGGCCAAATGGGTGGACTGTGGTGGCAAGCGATGGTGGCCTTGCGGCTCACTTCGAGCACACAATCGCGGTTACGGAAGGCGAGCCGCTGATCCTGACTGAGCTTTAGAGCATTTGCCAAAGAAGAACTGGAGGGTGTGAGAAATGAAGGTCGGGCCTTCAATCAAGAGGCGGTGCGAGAAATGCAAGATAATCCGACGCCGTGGTGTCGTGCGCGTCATTTGCAGCTTGCCGAAGCATAAGCAACGGCAAGGCTAGTGGCAGTGATATGCTAGGGAGAGGTGCATAATGGCACGGATTGCGGGGGTTGACCTCCCGAGGGATAAGAGAGTCGAGGTGGCGCTCACTTATATCTACGGCATTGGCCGCACGCGTAGCCGCCAGGTTTTGGCTCAAACGGGCGTGAACCCAGATACACGCGTGCGCGATCTGACGGAGGCTGAGGTCAACCGGCTACGCGAGGCTATCGAGCGCAATTACCGTGTGGAAGGGGACCTCCGTCGCGAAGTGGCCATGAATATCCAGCGGCTGATTGAGATCGGCTGCTACCGTGGGCTGAGGCACCGGCGCAACCTGCCTGTGCGCGGCCAGCGGACCCGAACTAACGCTCGGACTCGCAAGGGGCCGCGCAAGACGGTCGCTGGGCGGCGCCGCTCTAGGGCCAAGAAGTGAGATGGTTTGTCATGTGCCCATGCCAAGCCAGGGCTCTGCGTATTGTTGACTGAAAAGGAGGTCTGATGCCCAGGCAAAGGAAAGCCGGCTCAGGGCGTCCCCGGCGTGAGCGCCGCGTGGTGCCCGTGGCCAAGGCATACATATCAGCTACATTCAATAACACGATCATCACCCTGACCGATCAGGAAGGAAACGTGCTTGGTTGGGCGAGTGCTGGCTCCGTCGGGTTCAAGGGCTCGCGCAAGAGCACGCCTTATGCAGCACAGGTTGCGGCCCAGGCAGTGGTGAAGCAGGCACTTGACCACGGCGTGCGAGAGCTGGATGTGCTGGTGAAGGGGCCAGGGCCAGGGCGAGAGGCAGCTGTGCGCACATTGCAGGGCTCGGAAATCTTGGTGCGCTCCCTCGCGGATGTGACGCCGGTGCCCCATAACGGTTGCCGGCCACCTAAGAAGCGGCGGATCTAGGTAGCCCAACAAGAACGGAGGGATTATGGGAAGGTACACGGGGCCTGTTTGCAAGCTGTGCCGCCGGGAGGGCCAGAAGCTTTTCCTGAAGGGGGAGCGCTGCTACACCAACAAGTGCGCATTTGAGCGGCGCAGTTACCCTGCGGGGCAACACGGCCAAAGCACCGAGTTCAGGCGGCGGACCAAATCCGACTATGCTCTGCAGATGCGCGAGAAGCAGAAAGCGCGCCGGATGTACGGCGTCATGGAGAGGCAGTTCCGGCGCTATTTTGAGGAGGCATTGCGGACACCAGGACGTACTGGTGAGAACTTGCTGGTACTCCTCGAGCGGCGGCTGGACAATGTTGTCTATCGTGCGGGTATGGCCCGCTCCCGGGCTGAGGCAAGGCAGCTTGTGCGTCACGGGCACTTCGAGGTCAATGGACAGAAGGTGGACATCCCATCGTATGTTGTCAAGCCGGGCGACGTAGTGCGCGTGCGCGAATCGCGTCGGGACAGGGCGGTTTTCGACATGATCCGGCAGAGTGGGCTGCTTGTGCAAGTGCCGCAGTGGCTGGATGTGGATCTCGAGAATCTTTCGGCGCGGGTGGTTGCGATGCCGACGCGCGCTGATATTGAGGCGCCGCTTGAGGATCAGCTGGTTGTGGAATTCTACAGCCGCTAACTTGCGAGCAGCAGGGGTTTTCAGCCCTGCCGGCTTCGGAGGGAAACCAGTTGGTGGATAAGGTCTTTCCAAGAATAGAGGCGAGCGCTGTCTCGAAAAAATACGGGTGTTTTATTGTAAGCCCTTTAGAGCCGGGATATGGAGTCACCTTAGGCAATGCACTGAGACGCGTGCTGCTCTCATCATTGCCGGGGGCAGCGGCTGTTTCCATGCGCGTGACCGGTGTACAGCACGAGTTCGGCCCAATTCCGGGCGCTGTTGAGGATATGGTTGAGCTCATGCTGAACATAAAGCAAGTGCGCTTCCGCCTGGAGGGCGTCGATTCGGCACGCCTGCGTTGTCACGTGCGTGGGCCAGCGGAGGTCACGGCCGCGGATCTGGAGGCACCGGCGGGCGTGGAGGTGGTGAACCCGGAGCAGCACCTGGTTTCTCTTGATTCCGCTGAGGCGGATTTCGAGCTCGAGCTTACGGTAGCCACGGGCAAAGGGTACTCTCCGGCTGAGGAAAGGGGAAGTCTGCCGATTGGGGAGATCCCGCTAGATGCTATCTTCACGCCGGTGCGCCGAGCCGCTTATCGCGTGGAGCGGGAGCGCGTTGGGCCGACTACCGACTTTGACCGCCTGGTACTCGAGGTCTGGACGGATGGGACCATAGGGCCAGAGAAGGCGCTCTCAGAAGCGGCGCGCATCCTCGTGGCTCACTTCCAGTTGGTGGCCACGGCGGAGACTGTGGAGGTGAAGCGCGAGGAGGAGGTCGAGGCCGAGGAGCGCACACGCCGCGAGGTTGAGGCTGCCCTAGAGGCACCAATCGAGACATTAGGCCTCAATATGCGCTCCTACAATTGCCTCAAGCGGGCTGGGTTTAGCACGGTTGGGCAAGTGTTGGCGAAGATAGTGACTAATGAAAACGAACTACTCAACATCCGCAACTTTGGCGCTAAGTCTTTGGAGGAGCTGAAGCAGAAGCTGAGGAACAAGGGCGTATACCCGCCTCCCGAGGGCTTCCGCGCGGAAGAGATTCTGGCGCAGATGCAGAAGAACCCTGATGTAGTTGCGGATGAAGTTGCTGCAGAGACGGAGTGACCTTCGATGAGGCACCGGGTTTTTGGAAGACACCTTGGTCGCAGCAAGGACCAGAGAAAGGCTCTCTTTCGCATTTTGCTCACGGAGCTTTTCCGCCATGAGCGCATCCGCACCACCGAAGCTAAGGCAAAGGCGATCCGCGCTGAGGCAGAGAGGATTGTCTCCCTTGTGAAAAGGGGAGATCTGGCGTCCCGCAGGCGGGTGTCAGCAATCCTCACTGATGAGGAAGTGGCCAAGAAGCTCTTTGCCAATGGTGAGTTTGCGCGGCGCTTTGCCAACCGCCGAGGTGGGTATACGCGGATCCTGCGGTTGGGGCAACGTCCTGGCGACGGGGCCGAGATGGTGTTCCTGGAACTTGTGGACTGAAGAGGCCGCCTGGGTTGGATGCCTTGCTTCCTGCTGGTGTTGGAGTACGACGGCACTTGCTTTCACGGTTCGCAGCGGCAGCAAGGTGCCCGCACGGTTCAAGGCGAACTGGAGCGGACACTGGAAGAGCTGATGCAGGAGCCGGTGAGGGCAGTGTTCGCTGGCAGGACCGATGCAGGCGTCCATGCTGTGGCGCAGGTTGCGAGCTTTCGGACCGGCCGGGAGTGGCAACCAGAGATTCTCGAGCGGGCCTTGAACGCCCTTTTGCCGCGGGATGTCAGTGTCCGCGCAACGTTTACAGTTCCCGAGCGGTTCAACGCGAGGCGTGCGGCGCGGCGGCGACGGTACAGCTACTGGGTTCTCAATCGGCCGCAGCGCTCGGCCTTGCTCGATCGGTACGTGTGGCATTGGCCCTGGCAGTTGGACCTCGGGGCGATGCGGGAGTCGTTGGCAGCGCTGAAGGGCCGGCATTGGTTTGGGGCGTACGGCCGGGCGCCCTCCGGTGGCCATTGTTGGCGGACGCTTTGGCGTGCGGACCTGTACCAACAGTGCCATCTGTTGAACTTCGTGTTTGAAGCCGATGCGTTCCTGCGGCGCATGGTGCGGCTATTGGTTGGTGCTGTGCTCGACGTGGGGCGGGGGAGGCTCAAGCCTGCCGCACTTGTTGAGGCTCTGCAGGAAGGTGCAGGGCCTGTGAGCTGCAGGGCAGCGCCTGCAAAGGGGCTGCGTTTGGAGGCAGTGGCCTACGAGAGAGAATCCCTCGGCTTTGGTGGGTCAGGGCTGTGGTGGAGCAACCAAGCGCCGGGCGGAACTGAGGGTACTTTGGATGGGAGGTTTACAGTTGAGAACCTATACACCTAAAGCAGGGGAAATCCAGGCTAAGTGGTACGTAGTAGATGCCTCGGGCAAAACCCTGGGAAGGCTCGCTTCGCGTATCGCATTAGTGCTCCGGGGCAAGCATAAGCCAGTGTACACACCCCACATGGATACTGGGGATTTTGTCATAGTGATCAACGCCGACAAGATCCGTGTCACTGGGCGCAAGCTTGACCAGAAGTTCTACTACCGGCACTCGCTTTACCCGGCCGGGTTGAAGAGGATTTCGTTGCGGGATCAGCTGCGCAAGCACCCAGAGCGGGTTCTGCATGCCGCTGTGAGAGGGATGTTGCCCAAGAATGCTTTGGGGCGGAAAATGTTGCGCAAGCTCAAAGTGTATGCGGGTGAGGTCCACCCGCATGCTGCTCAGAAGCCGGAGCCGCTCGAGCTCTAGTCAGTTCGACTGAGGGATGGGCCAGGAGAAGCAGATGGCGACGGAAGTGTACTACTACGGCAGAGGGCGCCGGAAAACGGCATCTGCCCGGGTACGTCTTTATCCAGGTGATGGCAAGATTATAGTGAATGATAGGCCGGCTGACAGGTATTTCGGCCGCGAGATCGATCTGCGCAGGATCATGGAGCCGTTGGTGGTAGCTGGGGTGGAGGGGCGATTTGACGTGGTGGCCAAGGTGGAAGGCGGCGGCGTCACCGGGCAGGCGGACGCAGTTCGGCACGGGGTTGCCAGGGCCCTCGTAGCTTTTGACCCGGAGTTGCGCCCAAAGCTGCGTGAAGCTGGCTTGTTGACGCGCGACCCGCGTGCGAAGGAGCGCAAGAAGCCTGGCCTCAAGCGGGCACGTAAGGCGCCGCAGTACACGAAGCGCTGACAAAGAGCTTCAGGTGGGGTGGCTCGAAGCGGGGGCCACCCCATTTTGTTTTGCCGGCACGCCAGAGCAGGCGACTGGTTTTCACAGCTGCGGCAGTGTGCTATGCTGCCTGATGGATGGGGGGACTTGGCTATGACGAGGAAAGCGCATGTTGGCTGGTTGAGGGTTCTTGCCCTTTCGCTGGTCTCGGTGCTGGCGATTGTCTTGCTTGCGCCTTCTAGCATGCTTGCCCAGGAGGAGAAAAGCTTCCATTGGGAGCGCTATGACTATGACATTGACATTCTGCCCAATGGTGACATGTTGTTTGCTGTGACCATGACCTTTTCCTTCGACCAGGGTAGCTTTAGCCAGGGATACTACGCCTTCTCGATGGATCGGGTCGTGGATGTGCGGGACGTGGAGCTCTTGGAAGGCTCTCAGCCTTACCGGCTGGTGAGCGGGGAAAGCGTGGGTGGCTATCAGGTGGAAAAAGGGAAGCTTTTCAGTGTCGTCTGGTGGTTCCCACCTTCCCAGAACCAAGCGCGGACGTTCTTGTTGCGCTTTCGCGTGATTGGCGGGCTGCGCATCTATGATGGCGGCGATCAGTTCTACTGGAACTTCTACGCAGGGGATCGGGCTGGGGCCATATCTCAGGGCCGCATCAGAGTGCGCCTTCCGGCTGAGGTGGATCCGGAGAGCCTGCGTCTGGCCGTGCAGCCGGCAAGCGCCATCGTCTCGCGGCCGGATGCGCGGACGGTGGAGGCTTCGGTGGCCGATCTGCCGCCCAATGAGGCCGTGGTGTTGCGTGTCCAATTCCCGCATGGCCTGGTGCAAGCTGAACCGCCACCTTGGCAGCTAGCAGAGGATCGGCGCCTGCAGTTCGAGGAAAGCTGGAAGCCAGTGCTCGAGCTCCTATTGCTTGGGTTCAGCGCTCTTTTGCTTTTCGGCGGCGTGGGCGCTGCCGTTGCCTTATGGTACACGCGCGGCAGGGATAAGCCGGTAGGGCTTGTGGCCGAATACTTGAGTGAGCCGCCGAGCGAGCTGGCGCCAGGGCTGGCGGGTGCACTTCTCGACGAGAAAGTGGATGTGCGGGATATACTTGCCACTATAGTGGACCTGGGCAGGCGAGGGGTGCTGGAGATCCACGAGGTTGAAGAGAAGGGGCCCTTTG